>NIUT01000201.1 GCA_002254365.1 Nitrospira sp. UW-LDO-01 | reverse complement strand
TTCGCATCGCCAATATCGGGCTTGAACCAGGGGCGGCGACGGTCGAGCAATTGATTGCCGATGTGAAACGGGGCATCTACATCGAAGGCCATGGGTCGTACAGCATTGATCAGCGGCGGTATAACTTCCAGTTCGGCGGGGACGCGTTTTGGCTGATTGAAAACGGTCGACGGACTCATATGGTACGGGACGTGATCTACCATGGGATCACGCCGGAGTTCTGGAACAGCTGCGACGGCGTGGCGGATCGATCGGCTCGTCGCCGGTACGGGTTCATCACGTGTGGGAAAGGTCAACCAGGTCAATCGGGCTGGATGACTCATGCTGCGTCAACCGCGCGATTTCGACAGGTACAGGTGATCAGAGGAGAGGGACAGGCATGACCGCCGCGAGTGGGAAGTCCTGGCCGCACATGACGAGTCGTGAGGAGTTTCGCTTTCTCAGTGATCTCGTCTTCACACGCTCGTCCGCCGATCATACGATGGTCAGCCTTCATGACCACCATGCCGGAACCACTCGATTTGCCAATAATCAGGTTGTGCAAAACGTCGATACGAGACGCGGGACACTATCTGTTCGCGTTGCGTTTGATGGGCGGCAGGGAACGGCCAGCACAACGGATTTCACGGCTGGTGCGATTCAGGACGCCGTGACTCGGGCTGAGCGGATTGCCAGAGTCTCTCCGGTCGATCCGGAATACCTGCCCCCACCGGACCCCTGCGCCTTTGCCATGCGAGCGACGGCAAAACCTGAGACTGCTGGGGCGGGCCCAGCCCGCCGGCTGGAGTACACCAACGAAGCAATCAGTCAGTGCCGGATGGAGAACCTGATGGCGGCAGGGGTGGTGTCGTCTTCGATGACGGCGGTCGGGATTGCTGCGAACAATGGGCTCTTCGGCTATGAGCAGCGGGGGGATGCACGGTTTAGCTTGACTGTGCAGGCCGGAGAGGCAACAGGCTGGAGTGCTGCCGCACATCGATCGATTGATCACTTAAAGGTTCAGGAGCGGACGTTGATCGCCATTAAGAAAGCCAAGTGCGGCCGTGATGTGCAGGAGCTCTCACCAGGGACGTATCCCGTGATCCTTGAGCCGGCGGCGGTGGCAGGCCTGTGGACGTGGCTGATGTGGTCGCTCGATGCCAAGTCCTATGCGAAAGGAACTAGTCCATTTGCTGGGAAGCTGGGACGCCTCATCGTGGATGAACGATTGAGCCTCCGGAATAGTCCAGATCATCCTGATCTATTGGGTGAGGGGTTTACGGCGGATGGCTTACCGAGTCTTGCATCGGTCTGGATTGAGCATGGAGTCTTACGACAGCTGGCCCACGACCGGTTTACGGCCAAGACTGATGGAGTGGATCCCATCCCGACTCTGGACGCTCCCGCCTTATCCGTAGAGGGACTCCCAGTGGCCTCCATTCAGGATCTCGTGAAGAATTCGGAGCGGGCGATTCTGGTCACGAACTTTTGGTACATCCGGCCTGTGAATCATCGCAACCTGCTGCTGACCGGTATGACGCGAGATGGGACCTTCCTTGTGGAGAAGGGGGAGGTAGTGTCTGCCGTGAAAAACTTCCGCTTTCATGAGAGCCCGCTCGTGGCCTTTCAGCAGGTTGAGGCCTGGACGCGTCCGATGGAAGCCGTGAATTCGGAGATAGGGAAAATGCTCGTCCCGGCCATGGTCTTGCCACGATTTACCTTCTCCAGCATGACCCGGTTCTAGCTAACTGGTTATGAATACGAATATATTTTTGCGTCCAGTGAATAAAAAGGTTGACTCTTGAGGCGATGAGGAGTAGGTACATTAATTATAAGTGACTAGGTCTGAATGAAGGGATCCGTCGGATGCCTCCTCGCTTCAATAAAGAACCCATCAACTTAATCCATCGGATTCCGTCTCAAAAGCAAATTGATGAAGCACGACCGGTGCCTCCGGCCTACGGTCAAGTTCTGCTTCAGGCAGGGGCGCTCTGCCTCAGTAAAGTCCGTAATTTCATTACGAATGTGGTGCAATATGTAGGGGACACTTCCGCTCGAGTCAGGAAGAAGCCTCTTGCGCTGCCGGATTGGACAAAAGAACGAAGTGAGCAAGTTGAACGCTTTGGTGGTAACCATGGTGTGAGACGCGTGAGTGCGGTCGAAGAACATACACAGGTAACTGCAACTCCTTTGGCACCAAACGTTACGATTCTCCAAACCCCAACACCTGTTCAATCAGGAGAAGTTGCCGATCTCCGAGCCTGCTTGGTCGGCCAACAGGATGAGATTGCCCGGCTCACGTCGCATATTCAAGAGTTGACCTCGTTGGTGAGTGCCCAACAGCAGGTCCTTGTTCATTTAGGGAAAGAACTCGAAACGGGGGAGTTTTCAGCCACGTCCAACGGCACAGCGGCTGCGACGGTGAAGAGAAACCGTGTCGGTCGAAAGAAGCCGGCTGTCGGTGAAGCGCAAACTCACCCGCAAGGAAATGAACATCCGTTTCCCCATCAGGAAGCTGAAGGCCCGTCGCTCAACCTCTAGCACTAAACCTTCATCAGTTGTCCTGCCCACCCCCTGACTTCAATTTCCTGCAAGCAAACACGAGCCTAGTCCATGAGTAATGGTGAGATGGGGCCTGTGTTCCCTCATCCTCTAGTCAGGTACTGGTCTCGTCTGCTAAGACTCTAACGATGATGACTCGTCGACTCGCCTCATGTGTCGTACTCTGTCTTAGTCTATCTGTTCTAGAGTCGGCGGGAGCAGGTGAACAAGCTGCGAATCGAGTCCCTCTCTTCGAGAATCTCGGGACTCTGCACCACCCAATCACCACCCATTCTAAGGACGCACAACGATATTTTGACCAAGGCTTACGTCTCGTCTATGGCTTTAACCACGAGGAGGCGGTCCGGGCGTTTGAGCAAGCAGCGAAACTTGATCCTTCTGCCGCGATGGCCTACTGGGGCATCGCACTTGCGCTCGGGCCAAATATCAACGCCGCCATGGACAAGACAGATGAGCGCCGGGCTTGGGAGGCTCTGCAGAAAGCCCGATCCTACAGTGCCCATGTGACCCTCGCCGAACAGGCCTATATCACTGCAATCGGCAAGCGCTACACCCTGAAGGGACCCACACGAGCGATACTGGACAAGGCTTATGCGGATGCGATGCGAGTCCTCTGGAAACAATTTCCGGAGGATCCCGATGCCGGAGTGTTGTTTGCCGAAGCCCTCATGGATCTCCATCCCTGGGATTTCTGGACCGTCCATGGAAAGCCGAAGTCCGGGACAGAGGAACTTGTCACAACGCTGGAGACGGTTCTTGCGCGTGTACCGAATCACCCTGGAGCCTGTCACTACTATATCCATGCTATGGAAGCGTCATTGACTCCAGAGCGAGCCTTAGGTTGCGCAGAACGCTTGCCAGCGTTGATGCCCGGGGCCGGACATCTCGTTCATATGCCGGCGCATATCCATATGCGACTCGGTCGTTATCATGAAGCCGCGGAAGACAATGCACAGGCTGCTGAAATCGACCGACGCTACTTGGCAGGGAGAGCATCTCTTGGGGATGAGGCTGATGGGTATTACCGGCACAACCTCCATTTTCTCTGGGCGTCGTTGATCATGGAGGGGCGAAGCGTCGAAGCCATGAAGGTTGCACGACAATTAATGGGGACGATCAGGGAAACGGAAATACGGCAAGATGTATCCAAGGACTTGTACCGGCCTGTGCCACTGTGGTCGATGATCCGGTTTGGACAGTGGGATGCGCTGCTCCAAGAATTGCCTCCACCGAATACGTTCCGACTCAAACAAGCCATCTGGCGATTGGGAAGGGGAATGGCTTTGATGGCATCCGGCAGGGGGCCTGGAGCCGAAGGAGAGCATGTCGCATTGGCGGCGTTAGCAAAACGATTTGTGCGACACCAGACAAGCGAGGAGCGAACCGAGCGGGCGCTCATTCAGATTGCCGAGAGACTGCTTGCCGGAGAAATTGCCGTTCATCACAAGCACTATGACGCGGCAATCACAGCTCTTCAGGAGGCCATCAAATTGGAGGACGCACTGCCATATTCGGAGCCATCGTTCTGGCCCCTTCCGGTTCGGCACTATTTGGGTGTCGTCTTGCAGAAAGCCGGGCAAGCGCAAGAAGCAGAAACGGTCTATCGAGCCGATCTGATCAAGAATCCACACAATGGATGGGCTGAGTATGGGCTGATGCAGAGCCTTCGCGCTCAACGCAAGGATCGCGAGGCGAACGAGGTGGAGCAGCAATGGAAGCGGGCATGGGCACATGCCGATGTGAACCTGGTTGCCTCTCGGTTTTGAGAGGTTGGATATGCAGAGGTGGAGGTAGGGATGCGATTTATCGTTGGAGTAATGGGACCAGCCAAGGCACCGAAGAAGGATCTCGATAACGCGCGAATCCTTGGCGAGTTTATTGCGCGACGTGGCTGGGTGGTGTTGACGGGGGGAAAGGACGTGGGCGTCATGGAAGCTGCCTGTGAAGGCGCCAAACGGGTTGGGGGCAGTTTGACCATCGGGATCTTACCGACGGCGAAAGACAAAGTGTCTCGGCATGTCGACGTGTCCATCATCACCGAAATGGGCAGTGGTCGGAACAACATCAACGTGTTGACCAGCCATGTCGTGGTGGTATGCGGATTGAGCGGGTCCGGGACCGTCTCCGAAGTGGCCCTGGCAGTCAAGGCGGGGAAACCCGTCATTCTCGTCGCGGCGTCGGATGCAGATGTGACCTTCTTCCGCAAACTCGACAAGCGACTGGTCAATGCAGCAGCTACGCCGGAGGAAGCGATCGAGCTCATCATGAAGCTGATGGACAAACGGCAACGACGGGCACACCGTACGGCACAGGACACATATGGGTATCTGCCGGTGTAACCGGACAACCAGCGCATGCCATCTTCGTTCTTGGATCACGTAGTGCGACAACGATTCTGCAAAGTGTGTTGTCTGGTAACGTAAGAATGCGACCTCTGAGACGACGATGAGGGAGGAGGATATCAACATGACAACTCAACGGCGGCTCGTCACCCTGGCAACCAGCCTCATTGCATGGACGCTTCTCACAAACTTCCCATTTGTCGAAACGACAGGCGCATCCCCAAGCGCCAAGGCCTATTTTGCCGGTGGCTGTTTCTGGTGTATGGAGGAAGCGTTTGAAAAGGTGGAGGGGGTGGTCACGGTTGTCTCAGGGTATATGGGGGGCACTGCCGCCAACCCAACCTATGAGGAGGTGTCCGCCGGCCGAACCGGACATGCGGAGTCAGTGGAAGTCATCTATGACCCCACGAAGGTCACCTATCAGAAGCTCCTCGATGCCTTTTGGCATAATGTGGACCCGATCACGCCCAACGCTCAATTTTGCGATCATGGGACTCAGTACCGATCCGCTATCTTTTATTCCAGCGAGGAGGAAAAGCGACAAGCGGAAGAATCAAAATCCGCAATCGAGCAGGCGAAGAAATTTCCTGCGCCGATCGTGACGCAGCTGACCGCTGCATCGACCTTCTATCGTGCCGAAGACTATCACCAGGATTACTACAAGAAGAATCCACTCCGCTATAAGTACTACAAGTATGGCTGTGGCCGAGCCAGCCGATTGGAAGCCTTGTGGGGGAAGCCGTAGCACAATAT
>NIUT01000200.1 GCA_002254365.1 Nitrospira sp. UW-LDO-01 | reverse complement strand
TAACGAGGCGGAAACGCTATCAGCCACATCAGGAGGGGGTTCCGCACAAAATCTGCCATCGCCGAACTTAATAAGAGCCAAGCGCCGTTGCGCAACTGTCGCAAGTGTTCCGACTCTTTTATCCTCTCCTATGAACTGTCCGCTGCCTACCTTATCCTCTACGACTGGCACCCAAGACGGAGCTGAGAAGAGCGCACACCCTTCCATCGCAGCCACTATGATTCCCAACATAAGAGCGATAAGACTTTGCATCATCTTCCCCTTTCTCTATTTGAGAAAAATTCTACAGTATCGGGAGTTTTTGTTTGATACGCCCCAACCCGCTATTCTCCATGTAATTGACGAGCCTAATGCAGTTCGCTCCGATGAACTACCCTCTCACCCAACATTGCACTCTCGTTGCGCGTAAGTAACAGCCACTGGCTCTCCGGCTCAATCACCTTGAACTCCCAAACACTCATTTCCCCACCAACGCGGCGCGGGACAGTAGCATTTCATTTCGTTGCAACCAACCCTACGTTGGTGTAAATCCAGCAGGCTCTGCTAAATAGATCTTTCTGGCCCTATCATTTTCAGGTTAACGGTCCCAATTCACGCGCGTTCTACCTGCAAGCTCTAATCACTCCTTCGCCATAGCAAAGACCGGACCGTGAGTAATCCAGGAGAATCGTGCGAATTTCAAATGAATGCAATGCTGCTTACGTAGAAACACGTTCGCAGGATGAATCTTTTTCGATTCAGTGAATCTGAAAGGATTCAGTTTGAAGGTATTTAGGAGTCACCCTCCCAGGCAATTGGCGGGAAGCTAGCGATAGAAGGATAACTCTATCCAACAAGCTTGTCGAGTTGGATGAGTCGGTCGACCGCTGACTAAGAGGAACCAGAGGATTCGTCGCAGGGGAATATCACGCCACGCGACGACCGCGAAGAGCCACACTTACATAACGGGCACATCTGGCGGCTGAGCTGCGGCTTACCTCGTCCGGCTCATCCGATTAGAGCCACCGCAGCGGCATTTATGCTCTCGTCGAAGACAGTCTTCCTGGCAGCACGCTCAAACGACGAACGCCGTGCTCGTCCTCGTCACGAGAGTATCGTCGGAACACCGGGGCGACGGAGAGAGGCAACGACGACCGGCATATTTTCAATCTCAGTCCATACCAGCATCACAACCTCTGGCTCGGCGCTCAACCATTGAATCACCAGAAGGACACCAAGGAAAACAGCGATAACGGCGGGCCAAATCATCGCGAGCGCTCCAAGTACGAACACGAACGTGATGGCTTCCACCGTCAGGTAGCCGAACCGGCTCTTGGCTGTGATCATCAGACCCTCCTTCCGCGCGCGCCTCACCTGCACGCTTACGTATGGCTGATTGAATGAGTTTGACCATATCGCATAATAAGGTCTCCTAAACAACTAGGAACTCTACTAGACAGTAACAAATCACCTTAGAGCCATTCTTGGCAAAGACTGCGCCGCGTTGAATCCGAAAAAAGTCCTCAGGATTGTGAGGATGGCCTTTGGGGTCACCTACGTGGGAGACAGAAAAGAGCGAATCTTTTTCGATTCACTGAATCCAATACGACTCAGCGGGGAGACCGCATGCATCCCCAAGCTGATGCTAACCGCTCAGGCCGAGCATTGGGTGTGGATACCAACTGGTCTGATCGTTTCGTCATGACCCACTCATAATATTCCCGCTTCTCCTCAATCCGAATCCACAATCGCCCTCTCCATCCCCTACATGTAGTGTGACTGGCCTTCGTATGTACTATTACTTTTTAGGTACTGCTTCTAGCACGAGTTCAAAGTGCCTTCTCTTGCCGAACTCCCCTACGATCCTTACAGGGCGCGCACGCACCTCCTATTCACCAGTTGCAAACGGGCACAAGAGAGCGTATAGGACATAGCAGCGTTTCCTCGTACCATCCAAATTTCACGCGCCTGTATTCGTACCAGATCCCGTGCTGTGGCTGGATCGCTTTTTTCTGTTTCGGTGTCGGCATGAGGCCGTGTGAACAGGACAAGGGGATGCCCCAGGCATTGGGTGTTCATATTTTGAAACTGGATTTTGTCGGATTGCCGACTTTTATCATTTTGTGAGGTGGGTCATGATAAGGACAACGAAAATTGTCTCTTGTGCCTTTCTCGTCGCCCTTGCGGTGAATGGACATGAGTCGAGCCTGGCTTCCGCCACTCATTCCTTGGCGGACAAGCAGACGGCTGATGTTCGGTCGGAGGGAGGGCAGCCCCCTCTTCTCGTCACGCTCGTCAGTTTTGTGACGCCGGGGGAGGCACGTCCTGGACAGCAAGACGACCAGAAGACATCCTCTGCTCAACAAGTTGCCTCTGAGGACTCTGCCGCTGTCTCGGCCATTACTCCCATGACGTCGATCACCATCGATGTACCCCCCCAGAGCCAACCGGGGGAAGCCGAGGCGGCGGCAAAAGAGAAAGAAAAGGCTGATGCGGCTATCGAACAGGAAAAAGCTCGCCTTGAACTGCTCCTGCAACAGCTTACGGCTAAGGAAAAGGAACTGACTCTTCTACGAGAAAAGACCACCGCAGCAGCCACTCAGTTGAATGCGGAAAAGACCCGTGCGGAAGCCTTGGAAGCCCAACTCAATCAGAAGGAGCAAGAACTCGCGGGGATCTGCACCGCGCGAGACAACCACCAGCAGATGTCTCAGGAGCTGAACCGGACCAAGAGCAGTCTGGAGCTGGCCAGGCAGCAGGTGGCCGACATCGATCGGCAATTTTCGATCAGCAACGACCAGCTTGATGTCGCCATGCAGCGTATCGCAGACCTCGACCTGCAGCTGGTGGCCAAGGACCAAGAGTTGAAAATGGAACTCGCCAGCCGAGACTCGCAGCTCGTACAGGCCAAACGCATCCTGGCGAGCGTGGGAAAGAGCTTGCCGAAGCCGGCCAAGATCACTCCCTCTATGAAGAATGCCTTTCCTCAACAGGCTGTTGCGCGTATCTCACCTGACCTCACCAAGGTCAATGAGAAGTTGATGGCTGCCCTCAAGGACGACCTGAAACGAGGCACCGTGGTGATGGAGCAACGCGGTGACAAGCTCATGCTCGCATTGGCCTCAGGGGAACTGTTCGGCCCAGGCCGAGTGACCATGACGACGGCAGGCGCCTCCTTGGTCAAGCGAATTGGATTCGCCTTACGGAAATTCCGTCCTGAGAGTATCGAAGTGGCCGGGCATACCGACAGTATCCCAGTCAAATATAATCCTAAGCGTCCGTTTAAGGATAACGCTGAGCTGTCCCAGTTTCGCGCCGAAAACGCGAGCCGAGCGTTGATCAAAGGTGGGCTGGGCGCCGATCGAGTCAGAGCCATCGGTTATGCTGACTCCAAACCCGTCGCGACGAACGACACGGAGGAAGGCCGGAGCAAGAACCGGCGCGTTGAGATCATCGTGACTCAATCAGGCCAGCCGATCGCCTCCTCTGGTGAGAAGGAGGCGCAGACTCCCATAAACCAAGCTGCAACTCCATACAAAGCGATGGTCCAAAAAATCGCCACTCGCTGAGTTCACTACATGTACCCTCCCGGCCATTTGATGGGTCGGGAGGGACGATTTACATTCCATGCCATGCCTTTTTGTCGTTTCTTCCTCCAAACTCTCCCCATACCCGAATTCATGCGACCAGTTTCTCCCCAGCATGGGTCTCATACTTCTCCGGACCTGCTGTGACTCCGGTCTTTAGAGACCGGTCATTCAACTCCATAACCCCGTGGGACGGTTCAGTCTTCCCTCTTTCTAACACCGCTTGAGAGGGCCACGCCTGGTGCAGTATGCTACCCAAAGGCTATGACACCAGCAGAAGCCGCGACAGCACTATTCAAGACGATCCCTCCCCCCATTACTCCCTCACAGCTTGGGGAATATGGTATCGAGGCCGCTGAATCCCATGTCCCCCACATCGCCCGAGAGATCCTCTCCCTGAATCTCTACTGGGTCCTCGCGGCGATCGACGCCCATATCCCCTCCAAATACAGAGCCCTCATCACCGAAGACCTGTTTGAGTCCATCCAGGCTCAGTGGTGGCCTTCAGGTCAGCTGGGGACAGGCACGTGGGTAGAGTATCAACCGGAATTGACTCAACGGCGTGAACGCTATGCGCATCTGGTGGATCAGGAAGGGATCAACCCCACGGGAATCTGTGCCGAGACAGCAGTCCTCATGGAAGACCTGGGCCTAATTGAATCGGGAGATCGCGAGAAGCTGCTCGTGTTATTGATCGACTATGCGCCTGCTGCGGAGTACGGCAGACTGCTGGACCAGAGTGGATAGCTACCTAAGAATTCGACCCAGTCTTCTCACGTTTGAAGTTTTGAGCGATTGAATCGGCTAGACACACGAGCGCAGCGAAAACCCACTCCCCACGCTAGCCAGCGTCATAACATGTTGAGTGGAAAAGCACTACCAACCCGACCCACCATAAACTGCGGCACTCTGATCTCCAAACAACTCTCACTACTGCTCTGCGGGGCTGTTACAGATACCGATGCGATAAGACCTTACCGGTATCATCAAGCTCGTACAACAGCGGCACCCCAGTCGGAATATTCAGCTCCAAGACCGCTTCTTTCGAGAGTTGATCCAGCTGCATGACCAACGCACGTAGGCTGTTGCCATGCGCGGCAATGACGATCGTCTCGCCCTTCAAGAGATGCGGCTTGATCATCGTTTCATAATAGGGCAAGGCTCGTTCTGCCGTATCTTTCAAACTCTCCCCGCCCGGCGGCCTGACGTCATAACTCCGCCGCCAGATTTTTACCTGCGCATCGCCGTACTTTTGGGCCGTTTCTGCCTTATTCAGCCCCTGGAGCTCCCCGTACATCCGTTCATTCAAGGCTTTGTCCTTTTCGATGGGGATCTGTGTCTGGCCGATCGTCTCCAACACAATCCGCAGGGTCTCGTTCGCCCGCATGAGGACCGAGGTAAAGGCGCGATGAAAGGTAAATCCCCGAAGCTTTTCACCGGCTTGCTTGGCCTCCTCCACTCCTTTTTGAGAGAGCGGCACGTCTACCCACCCCGTAAACCGATTTTCCAGATTCCATTGCGATTCCCCGTGCCGCAGCAAGACTAATCGAGCCATCGTAATTCCTCTCTTACATCAAGGTGACCACTGGATACTCACGGTCCTGGGAGGTCATGCTTGTGGCGATAGAACCGCGTGCTTTGCCGGCCGACCAGGTGGCTGGTCCATATCAGGCGGCCCTTCCTGAACCATTTTGACCAATGTTGCCAGGAAAATGAGATAGAAGACGACACCGACCCAGATGACGTAGGGCTGCACGCCGCCGGATTCTTTCAGCGCGGTGTCTTGAGCCGCAGGATCTATCCGACCCGTTCGCTTCATTTCCCCGATATGTTCCCGACAATGCCAATAGTAGAGATAGTTGGCCGTCGCGCCCGCCATGACGCTCCAGATGATCCCGGCGGACACATCCCCCGTGAGATAGGTTGAGACCATCGGGCCGACGGCATAGACGAACGCGTGAAGATACATCTTCCGGTACAGGAACCAGAGGAACGAGATGTAGAGAAACGCCGGCCAGTTCCATGACAGGGCAAAGCGCGGTTGTCCGTTCGACGAAAATTTCTTAAAGACTCTTAAATAATAATCGGCATTGGGTCCGATAAATTGGCGCCAGCGCGTCTCTTCGTCTTGAATCGGTTGAGC
>NIUT01000199.1 GCA_002254365.1 Nitrospira sp. UW-LDO-01 | reverse complement strand
ATCCATACTTGATTTTCAGTGCGATGATCCCACATTGGAGAAGTAGGGTGACGGCGTTCGCGAGAATGACGGGCAACGAATCAATCCAAATGCCGTAGATAAGCCACAGCAGCACCCCTGTGCTAAAGGTCGTCACCATTCCCCAGGACAGATCCCCGGTTGATTTTGACCGCCAGGCCTTCGCTATTTGAGGAATGAAGGCGATCGTGGTTAGTGTTCCGGCTATCAGCCCTAGCGTCGTGACTCCGTCCACTTCTTACACCGGCCACTTTTCTTCGCGCCAGGCCATGTCCCAGAACATCCATTCGTACCGCGAACTGATGATGAACGAGTCTTCCATTCGTCGCAATTCGTCTTTGCCGGCAGTCTTAGCCCATTGATCTACTTTCTTCCGCATCCATACCTGAACTTCCGCAAACTCAGGAGACGCATAGAGCATGAGCCAATCACGGTAGGGATGGTGCTTGGCCGGTGGGCCTTTCTGCAGTAAATGTTGTCCCACCACACAATAGACCCAGGCGCAGGGGAGAGCCACGACAGTAATTTCCGTCGCAGTTCCCGTAGCGGCTACGGCTAACATGTGCCTGGTGTACGCATGATTTGTCGGTGCCATGGGAACGGATGTCATCTGTTTTGCGGTCATGTTCCAGCGTTTGCCGTAATTCTCATGCAGGCTGCGCTCGACGACGATCGTCTCCTCTGCCAGCTTGTTGAAGCGGAGGGCGCTTTCGGGGTCTGGCGCTTTGACGGCTCCCGAGGACAACACACGAGCAAGATCGCCGAGAAACCGTGCATCCTGGAGGATGTAGTATTTGAACTTCTGTTCAGGCAACGTTCCATCGCCGAGTGCGACGACGAAGGGATGGGTCAATTGGGAATCCCAGATCGAGCTGGCGAGTTTGCGGAGGTGGTTTGAGAATGACATGGGTGCTCCGGTTCGAGACGTCGTTGGTTTTGAGCAGTTCGTGTTAAGTTGAAACGTACGATTCAACAGCCACAATTATGCGCGTGCCGTTCTGTGTTCCCACATTACAGATATGGAATCCAAGGTCTGGAGAGTCGATTCATTCCGTCCAATGCCGCGACTTTGTAGCATTCCGCCAAGGTCGGATAATTGAAGACTGTATCGATAAAGTAATCGATCTTACCATGAAAGGCGATCACGGCTTGACCAATGTGGATCAGTTCCGTGGCGCCTTCTCCGATGGCATGCACGCCCAACAGATGTCGAGTGTGTCTGTGAAACAGGAGCTTCAGCATACCGGTTTCGTCGCCCATCAGCAGCCCGCGGGCGATTTCGTTATAATGAGCAATGCCAACGCCGTAGGGCACGTCGGCTTGTTTCAACTCTTCTTCGTTTCTCCCGACTATGGAGATTTCAGGAATGGCATAGATGCCATAGGGCAGGAGTGCGGTATCCATGCGATCGTGATGGCCAAAGGCATGGCTGGCAGCGTGGCGACCCTGTTGCATGGATGTCGAGGCCAGAGCCGGGAATCCGATGACATCGCCGGCTGCATAGACGTGAGATAGCGTGGTTTGGAAATGTTCATTCACGATCAACCGTCCACGGGCATCTGGTTGGAGACCGATCGATTCCAGATGCAGGGCTGCGGTTGCTCCGACGCGGCCGATGGCATAGAGGAGTGTCGTGGTGTGGAGCGGCGGATGCTTTCGTAAGGACACCTGGACCGCCTGGTCTCCCTGTCGTGTGATCGCGACCACTTCCTCGTCGTGATAGAGGGTGATACCCAATTTCCCCATCTGCTGCTGGAGCGTCTCGATGATTTCTGTGTCGACGAACTCCAACAGCCGCGGACGTTTATCGATGAGCGTGACGGGTACTCCCAAGGCGGCAAGCATGGATGCATACTCGGTTCCGATCACGCCTCCACCGACAATGACGAGCGATTTTGGAATATGTCGTAGGGACAGCAGTCCATCCGTATCGATAATCGTCCGGTCATCAAAGGGAACTTCAGGTGGTCGAGCGGGCTCGGTTCCGACGGCAATAATGAAGAAGTCAGACGTGAGTTCTAATGTCCGATGGGAGGTGCGTATTTGAAGCCGATGTGGGTCGAGAAAGCTGGCCGTTCCGAAATACATATCCACTTGGTTACGGGCCATCTGCTGCTGGACGATCTGAATTTCATGTTTGATGATGTGATCGGCACGGAAAGCCAGGTCTTCGATCGTGATCGTCTTTTTCAGCCGGTACTCACCACCGTAGATGTTGCGTTGTCGAAATCCGGACAGGTACAGGACGGCTTCACGAAGTGATTTACTGGGAATCGTTCCCGTATTGATGCAGACGCCGCCGAGGACCATCTTGCGTTCGATGATCCCGACTTTCTTGCCGAGTTTAGCCGCCTGAATGGCAGCTTTCTGCCCTGCCGGTCCCGTACCGATGACGAGTAAATCATAGTGAGACATGGGATTCTTGAACGGAGGAGGTTAAGGTTGAGGAGGACCACATTCTCATACCTCATGGTCGAGCTGAGGCCTCAACCTTAACCGCATTCCCTCCTAACTTTCGGTTACCAAGCGACGGGCGAATTGGAATGCTTCTTCCATGTCAGGGAGTTGAGCAATCTCGGGGGTGATTTGAAGATAGCGGATGGTGTTTGTCTTGTCGACGACCATGACCGCTCTGGTCAAGATGTGCGGGCCTTCCAAAAAGAGGCCATGGGTTTTCCCAAATTCACCTCCACGATAGTCGGACAGGAAAGTCACGTTGGCAATCTTGGCTTCTCCTGCGAATCGCTTTTGAGCGAAGGGCGTATCGACGCTGACGGTGATCAGTTCCACCATCTTATCGAGGCCTTTATTACGCTCACTCAGAATATGGGTCTGCTGTTCGCAGACCGGGGTGTCGAGCGACGGCACCACGCTGATGATACGGACCTTGCCGGAGCCCTTGGTCTCTGCAATCTTCACGAGGGACAAGTCGTTCTGTGTCACTTTGACATCACGGAGCACGTCGCCGATTTTGACCCCGCTACCGGTGAGTGTCAGCGGATTGCCTTTATAGAGGACCTTATTGCCATCGCCCGCGACTGCAGTGCCGTCGGATACGGGCATGTTTTTGTACAAGAACGTGTTGCTTGCGGTTGTCTGACAACCGACGAGTCCAAGAGAGAAACAGATCACCGTAACCATGACAGCCGAAGATCCCGTGCGCATAGTGAACTCCTTTCTGATGCTGTGAGTGGGGAGATCCCACTTCCCGTACTGTGTTCAGGGTAACGAGTGAATATACTCGATCAGCGAGCGGTTCACCAGCTCCGGCCGTTCCCATTGCGGCATATGTCCTGCCTGGGGGATTGTGACGAAAGTTGATCCTCGAATTTTCTGGTGAAGCTCTTCTCCCACCGCCACGGGAAATACTCGGTCATGCTCGCCCCAGATGATCAGGGTGGGGTGTGGGATCTCCTTGATGCGAGGGGCGAAGTCGGTTTCCCAAGCGGGGAGGGTATCTTTCATGGCCATGAGAGGCTTGATGATACCGGGGCGCCGGCGATTACGATTGGAGCGTTCAAGGACTGCCGGCGTCAAGAGGCTATGGTCGTGGATCACTTCCTTCAGAACGGAGCTGGTGACCAGCCCACCAAACAGCCGATTCCCGAATGACACGAGCCACCACGGGGCGTTTGATTCCAGCGCTCGGCGGAGCGATCGGCCAGTGAGATTGTTCAGAATATCCGATGGCAATCCATCGATGAGGACGAGTTTGTCGACACGGGTTGGATGTGTTAATGCCATGCTGATAGCCAAGCCGGCTCCCAGAGAGTTCCCGACTAGTGTGGCCTGGGGGATCTCCAACGCGTCCATGAATCCAAGGCAGAAGTCCACCATCTGAGACGGTCGGTAGTCGATATCGGGTTTATCAGACAGTCCAGAACCAGGGAGGTCGAGCGTCAGGATGCGGAACTGATGTGACAAGGCAAGTTGCTGATGTTCCCATTGCCACATGGACCCGCCAAACCCATGGATGAGGATCACTGGTGGGCCGGTCCCGACGTCAAGATACGCGAGCCGTTGACCATGAACGAGAACTGTTTTGATCGGGAGCGGTTCAACCGGAGTGCGTGCGAGTGGCTCGAAGTAGGGCGGAATATGTGTGGGAGAAGCACAGGCCGTCATGAGCAAAGTGAGGAGACAGGGAAGGAGCAGCCCCCGTTTCCATGGCGCGCATGGGGTGGGCAGGAGAGGAACGTGGGGACTACTCCAGTTGGATGACCGTTTCATCCGTCTTGACGTTGTCACCGTCGTTGACCAAGATCGCCGAGACTTTCCCGTCAATCGGTGCCGGAACCCGGCTTTCCATCTTCATCGCTTCGATAATCAACAGCGGATCACCCACCTTCACGGAGTCATTTACGGCAACAAGAACCTTCACCACGCGGCCAGGCATGGGAGGCGCCACATCACCTGGTTTGGTAGGCTTTGGACGTTTGGGTTTTCCTCCCGTCCCAATCTCTTGGGATTCAGGCACACCAGCGAGTACTTCCTGAATCGGTTCAAGCGAGACTTCCTCCAGCTTATCGTTGACACGGATGTAGTAGGGCTTGCGACCGTCGACCTTACGGCCTGAGCCTGAGACCTTCACATGATAGGTTTCACCATGGACGGTGACATTGAACTCAACCGGAGCCAAATGCAATTCATGTGCAGTCGATGGGCCTTTGGCTGATCCAATGTCCAAGGGGTCTGGGGTCAAATCACCTTTCTCACGCGCCTCAAAAAAGTCAGATGCGATGGCGGGGAACAGCACGAACGACAGCTGGTCCTCGATGCTCTGGGCCGAAGCCGGCAGCTCTTTCTTGGCCTCATCCAACTCCGGTTCCAGCCGATCAGCCGGCCTGCTCTTGATCGGGGTTTCGTCACCGGTTGCACGCGCCATGACATCGAGATCGACCTGTCCCGGCGCGCGGCCATAGAGCCCCAAGAAATAGTTCTTGGTCTCGGTGGTGATGACTTTGTACCGTTCTCCGGTCAGCACATTGAGGGTTGCCTGCGTGCCGACGATCTGGCTGGTCGGGGTGACGAGCGGAGGGTAGCCCATTTCTTTTCGTACACGGGGAACCTCGTCGAGCACTTCTTTCATCCGGTCGAGGGCATTTTGCTCGGTCAGCTGAGCGGCTAAGTTCGACAGCATGCCGCCGGGAATCTGCGACGTGAGAATTTCTGCATCGACACCGGTAAAGTCGCTCTCGAATTGGCGATATTTACGGCGAACCGTTCTGAAATGTTCGGTGATCGGCTGGAAACTTGTAAGATCCAGCCTCGTGTCATAGGGGGTGTTTTGGAGTGAGGCTACCAACGTTTCCGTCGCCGGATGGGATGTTCCACCTGCCAGTGGGGAAATGGAGGTGTCGAGCATGTCGAGCCCGCCAAGAATGGCCATCAAGGAGGCCATGGAAGCCATTCCGGAGGTGTAATGCGAATGGAGATGAAGCGGAACCTTCACGGCGGCCTTCAGTCGACGTACCAGGTGATAGGCATCAAGCGGAGCCAGCAATCCGGCCATATCTTTGATGCAAATCGTGTCGGTTCCGAGATCTTCGAGTTTCTTGGCCAAATCTACAAACCGATCGATGCTATGGACCGGACTGACGGTGTAGCAGATCGTGGCTTCCGCGTGTTTGCCACAGGCCTTCACTTCGCTCACGGCCCGGTCAAGGTTCCGGACGTCATTCAGCGCATCAAAGAT
>NIUT01000198.1 GCA_002254365.1 Nitrospira sp. UW-LDO-01 | reverse complement strand
TATACGAAGGCCCAGTTTGTATCATTCTCGGCCGTGACCGGCGGTGTGCCCGAGTTGCGCACGATCATCAAGGCAGCCGAGCAACGCCGGTTGATCAACGGGCAGAGGACTATCCTGTTTGTGGATGAAATTCATCGGTTCAATAAAGCGCAACAGGATGCCTTTCTTCCTCACGTCGAACGAGGCACCATCATTCTCGTCGGAGCAACCACGGAAAACCCCTCGTTCGAAGTCATCAGCCCCTTGTTGTCGCGCTCAATTTTAGTGGTGCTGAAACCTCTGAGTGATGAAGCCCTCGGTCGGATCCTGGATCGGGCGCTGAATGATTCGGAGGTCGGGTTGGGACAACTCAAGGCCGCAGTATCATCACAAGCCCGCCAGCGCTTGGTCGCGTGCGGCAACGGCGATGCGAGGGCCATGCTGACGGCATTAGAGTTTGTCGTGAAGCAGGCGCCCATAGGAGCCGACGGCACACGCGCGATCGATGTGGAGCTGTTGGAAGCCGCGCTGAATGCGAAGGCTCTGCGGTACGATAAGTCCGGTGAAGAGCACTACAACACCATCTCGGCCTATATCAAAAGTCTTCGAGATTCCGATGCAGACGGGGCGCTTTACTGGTTGGCGCGGATGTTGGAAGCTGGAGAGGAGCCCACGTTCATTGCCCGTCGGATGGTGATCTTTGCATCGGAAGATATCGGCAATGCCGACCCGCTCGCTCTTGGCGTAGCCGTCTCAGTGGCACAAGCCGTCCAGCTTGTCGGGCTCCCGGAGGCCCAGATCAATCTGGCGCATGGCACGACGTACCTCGCCTCACGGCCAAAGGACAACGCGTCCTATATCGGTCTTCTGGAAGCACGCAAGGATGCACAAACCATTGGAAATCTGGGAGTTCCGCTCCATCTCCGGAATGCGGTGACGTCCGTGATGAAGGACTTGGGGTATGGAAACAACTACCGGTATGTGCATGACGATCCACAAGCACGAATAGAGCAAACCCACCTCCCATCGGTACTCAAGGACCGACGGTACTACCGCCCAAAGCCGTCCTCATAGGGCCAATTGCCTGGGTTTACATTCTCGTCCTATCGATTATACTTAGAACGATGAGACGAGGAGAAGGAAGAGTATCGGCCCATGCCACTGCGTTGAGTGAACGGCGGAAATTCTTTCGTGCCGAGTTGGTCGGATCCGCCCTGGTGTCGCCGAAGAGCGGCAGACGCGCCTGTACGGCGGTTCTCGACAATGTAAACAAGATCGGGGCGGGGTTTCATACCAAAGAACAGTTCCCATCGAACGAACGAGTCACCGTCTCGCTCGCCTTCCTGGATTCTGATCGAGTCGAGCAGCAGGAAAAACTCGACGGAATGGTTGCCTGGGTGAGGCCCTGGGAAAAGAAGGGATTCCTGATCGGCGTCGTGTGGGATGAATTGGTGACAAAAGAAAAGCACCGCTGGCTGTACTACTATCTGGAAGAAACCCTCAAAGCCTCTGTCTAGTCGGGTATTGAAAGCCCCATCAGCTTCGGTCTTGCTTCGCTCAGGTTGCTCGACGTACTTACCGCCGTACGACTCGTCTCCTCGCGCACGGTGGTCTTGTTACCGCAGCCTAGTGAATGCTCGCAAACACTAGCCCATCGACACCAGCTGTTGCTTGACGTTCTCCAGCTCAGCCGAGAGCGATTCCCAGCGAGAAGTCAGTCGTTCCAAATTGCGTTTCCATTCCTCCTGTTCTTGATGCAGGAGGGTCCAGCGGTCGAACTGTTCATAGAGCTTCGGATCAGCCAATTCTGCTTCGCGGGTCTTGATCTTCTCTTCGGTCTCACTAATCTCTGTTTCGGCACGTGATACTTGCTTCTCCAGTCGCGCTTGCGTCTTGGTAAGATCACGACGCTCTCCACCGCGCCCTTTTGCCTGGACTTGCTGTTCCATTGCTCGGGTAGGGCCGGAAGAGGAGGGGGAGGACCCTCGTTGGAGCTCCTCGCTCGTTTCTTTGATCGACTCAAACTCTTGGGCCTTCTTCCACAAATAGTACTCGTAGTCACCGATGAAATTCCGTGCCTGCCCCTCTTCGATCTCAACGACCCGAGTGGCGATGCGGGCCAAAAACGTCGGGTCATGGGAAATGAAGATGATGGTCCCGGGGAATTCAGCCAATGCATCGGTCAGCATATCCACGGAGGCTGGGTCCAAATGGTTCGTCGGCTCATCGAGGAGCAAGGTATTGGCGGGTTCGACCAGCATGCGGGCGAGGGCCACCCGGTTTCGCTCACCCCCGCTCAACGCCTTGATCGGTTTTTTCTGATCTTGACCAGAAAATAAGAAGGCGCCGGCGATGCCACGCAAGAAATTCATCTCCGCATGTTTGGTGACCTCTTCAAGCGATTCGAGAATCGAGTGTTCAGGGTTCAAGGTTTCCGCCTGGTGTTGGGCGAAGTAGTGTAAGGTCACGCCGTGGCCCACGGTTCTGGTGCCGGTATCGGATGGAAGGACGCCGGCCAGCATCTTCAAGAGCGTACTTTTTCCGGCTCCGTTCTCACCGACCAATGCGATACGTTGGCCGCGCTCAATCGAAAAATCCAACGTTTTGTAGACGACCTTTTCACCGTAGCGCTTACTGGCTCCAGTGAGGTCCAATACCTGGCGTCCGCTGGTGGAAGGAAGCGGAAACCGGAACTTGACGCGTTTCGGGTCCCGCTGGATTTCGATCCGTTTAACCTTTTCGAGCTGCTTGAGGCGTGATTGGACTTGGCTGGCCTTGTTAGCCTGATAGCGGAAGCGATCAACAAATTTTTGAACCCGAGCGACTTCTTTGGATTGGCGAGCCGCAGAGGCGTGGAGTTGAGCATCCTTTTCAGCTTTCAGTTTGCAGAAGAGCGAATAGTTGCCACGGTACTCTTCGATCTTATGGTGCCGGAGTTCCCAGATATGCGTGACGACGCGATCTAAAAAAGCAGTGTCGTGGCTGATGATCAGCAACGTCATACCCGACTGTAAAAGAAACTGTTCGAACCAGCGCTGAGTCGGCTTGTCCAAATGGTTGGTCGGCTCGTCCAGCATGAGTACGTCGGGATTGGACAAGAGCAGATGTCCCAAGGCAACCCGCATCCGGTACCCTCCGGAGAGTTTCTCGACGGGGCGATCAAAATCCACCTCCGTAAACCCCAAGCCCATCAGGATGCGCTTCGCTTCGTGCTCAGGGTACTCATCGCGATGTGTGGCATCGAGGACGGTCTTGCCCGTAATCGTTTCCAATTCCTGCGGGAGGTAGCCGATCCGAAGGCGAGGCCGCTTGCGGATCGAGCCGTCGTCCGGTGACTCTTCACCAAGGACCATTCGAAAGAGCGTCGTCTTCCCGGCGCCGTTGGGTCCGACTAAGCCGACTCGTGAATTTGGACGAAGATGAGCGGAGGCTTCGGCGAGCAGCACTTTGGTAGAGTATTGTTTGCTGACGGATTCAATTTGAAGCATGGGCACAAACCTTCCGTGTAAACGTACATGAATGGATCATGTGAGACCAACCGTGGTGAAATGAGCAGCTAGGAGGTTGGAAGACGAGAGAGCTTGAAGTTGATGAACGGCAGTGACCGTCTCAGCAAACTTGATAGCCTAGTGGCAGTACGCATAGTGTGGAGATCAAGACCATCGACGATGTTTCGCCAGCGGCAATTAGGGACGGTAGGACCTTAAAGAGCTACCGGCACGCGCGAAGTGATGTTTGGTGGAGCTGGCCGGGATTGAACCGGCGACCTCGTGAATGCCATTCACGCGCGCTCCCAACTGCGCTACAGCCCCACTCTTGCGCGAAGACTAAGGGAAATTAATTCGAAAAATGAAGATGTTGAAAACGAATCGGCATGCTAACACGTGGATCCGAGCCAGTCAAGAAACCACCGGTGGGGTCTTTCCCGAAAAATTATGAATACAAACAGTTCCCGCTACCACGCGCTGCGACGAATGGCTTGACAAAGCAGTAGGTGATACCTACCATGAGCCCCTTGTGGCTCTGATCTCTCAATCGGGTCGGAGCCATTTTTTCGTGCCTCAATCGGGATTTGGACATCGTTGATCTATGGGAAATCTTGTCATTATCGGTGCGCAGTGGGGCGATGAAGGGAAGGGGAAGATTGTCGATATCTTAGCCCGTGATACCGACATCGTGGTGCGCTATCAAGGTGGGTCCAATGCCGGGCATACGGTGATCAATGAACGGGGGACCTACATCTTTCATCTCATCCCCTCCGGAATCTTGTACCGCGGTATGACCTGTGTCATCGGTAACGGAGTCGTGGTCGATCCCGGCTCCCTGCTTGAGGAAATGGATCGGCTGCAGGCCAAGGGCATCACGTTCGGAAAGAATTTCGCCATCAGTCAGCGAGCCCACCTGATCCTTCCCTATCATAAGGCGATCGATCGTGCCTCAGAACAATCAAAAGGGTCACGCAAGATCGGCACAACCGGACGAGGGATTGGACCATCCTACGCCGATAAGATGGCTCGGATCGGCATCCTCATGGGGGACCTGCTGAATCCAACCTTGTTCAAAAGAAAACTCGAAGAGAATCTCGTCGAGATGAATTGGTTCTTGGAACGGCTCTACAAAGTCGACACGTTTCAGGTGGACAAGGTCTTCGACCAATACATGGGCTATGCCGATCGACTCAAGAACCATATCGTCGACACCACCATGTTGCTGAATCGAGCCATCGAGAAAAATAAAACGGTCTTGTTTGAGGGTGCGCAAGGGACGCATCTGGATGTGGACTTCGGCACCTATCCCTACGTGACCTCCTCGAGCGCCGCGGCCGGGGGAGCCTGTACCGGGACCGGTGTCGGACCGACGATGATCGACGCCGTGATGGGCATTGCGAAGGCCTATACCACCAGAGTCGGGAGCGGGCCCTTTCCGAGCGAACTGACGGATGAGGTCGGACGAGGGCTTCAGGAACGAGGGAAGGAGTTCGGCTCAACCACGGGACGTGCCAGACGCTGTGGCTGGTTTGATGCCGTCGTGGTTCGCCATGCGACAGTGGTAAATGGGTTGACCTCCCTGGCGCTGACTAAGCTGGATGTGCTGGATGGCTGTAAAGAGTTGAAGCTGTGCACCGGCTATCGATATAACGGCATCATCCATAAGACCATGCCGGCCGATCTGGATGTCTTGGCCAACTGCGAGCCGATCTATCAGCGGATGAAGGGGTGGAGCACGGCAACAACAGGAACAACAAGTTATAAGCAGCTCCCTGCTGAAGCGAAGCGCTATTTGGCACGCATCGAAGAGCTGGTGGAGTGCCGCATCGACATGATTTCGACCGGGTCGAAGCGTGCGGAAACAATTATGCTGCGAAATCCGCTGGATTGCTCCCGCCGACGGCCCAAGCGCCTCAAAAAATAGTCGATAGTCACCGGTCAGCTGGGAATGTTAGGATGGGTGGCTTGTTGCGTGACCATTCATCGAGCACTTAGAATGGTGTGAGATGTGAAGTGTTCAGTACGTTGAGGAGGCTGAACGAGAACGCAGCCTCAATTCTGTATTTCTTTCGAGGACGCTCAAATCGGTCGTCGACAAGGCCGCAGCGAGTGAAAACCTGAGGCGTACAGCAGCTGGTACGTCGCAAGGTTTGAGCGACGCGAGAACGAAGTTGATGACCGATTTCAGCGTCCGCTTGTGAGCCGGTAGCTCAGTCGGTAGAGCATCGCCCTTTTAAGGCGAGGGCCCTGGGTTCGAGTCCCAGCCGGCTCACCATTAAATC
>NIUT01000197.1 GCA_002254365.1 Nitrospira sp. UW-LDO-01 | reverse complement strand
ACTTGAGCCATTCAAAGAACCGGCAAAAGTAGTCCCGACCGAATCTGGTGGTGGCGAGGCCAAAAGTTCTTCGTCTCAAAGTACGACCAATGCCATGCCGAAGCTCGGCCAGACGGTCCATGTCGTGAAGCCGGGTGAGACGCTCTTTGGCATTAGCCGCCGGTATGGTCTTGATATCGAGAAGGTGAAAAAGATGAACAAGTTGCCCGATGATATCATCGAAGTGGGCCAAAAGCTCATGATGGTGGGAAGCGAGTAGCGAGACGAGGTGCGGTCTGTGATCTATTCGCTTAGCCTGGATGAGTTTCGTTCCTACGCGAAACAGGGCAATCTCATTCCTCTATTTCGCGAAATCCTGGCGGATCAGGATACCCCTGTATCGGCTTTTGCCAAGATCGACCATGGCCCCTCTGCCTATTTGCTGGAAAGCATTCAAGGAGGGGAAAAATGGGCGCGCTACTCTTTTCTCGGCAGCGGATCCCCGCTCGTCATCTACGAAGACGGGGGGGACTTATGTGTCAAGAAAGGCGGTCGTGTTCGTCGTATCCCCAGCCAAGGTGCTCCCTTGGACCGTCTGCGGGAAATGCTTGAGATCTATCGTCCCGTGACCGTGCCGGAGTTGCCCCGCTTTGTTGGTGGAGCCGTGGGGTTTCTCGGCTACGACATTGTCAGGACGTTTGAGGACCTTCCTTCTCGCCGAAAAGACGACCTCAATCTTCCGCAGTTCGCCTTTCTCCTGACCGAGACGCTGCTGATCTTCGACAACGTGTCACAGAAAATAAAGGTTGTTGCCAATGCACATGTGAAGTCCGGATCGGACCGGGACATTCGCACGGCCTATCGAGATGCGACCACCCGTATTGAAAAGATGATCGCCAGACTTCGTCGGCCGCTTCGCCGAATCAAGCCACAACGTCGGCGGGCGCCGCTCCGCTTTACCTCCAATATGAACAAGGCGGATTTTGAGAAAATGGTCTCGCGGGCGAAAGAATACATCAAAGCAGGAGATATCTTTCAGTGCGTTCTGTCACAACGGTGGGAAGCCAATCTGCAGGCCCCGCCCTTTCAGCTTTATCGCGCGCTTCGTGTCGTGAATCCATCGCCGTATATGTATTACCTGCGTATCGCGGGAGTGGAACTGGTCGGCTCATCCCCGGAAATTCTTGTGCGTTGCGAGGACGGTCTCGCGGCACTGAGACCGATTGCGGGGACCAGGAGACGTGGAGCGACTGCCGAAGAAGATGTGGAACTCGAGCGACGGCTGTTGGCTGACGCCAAGGAGCGGGCCGAACACATTATGCTGGTGGACTTGGGGCGGAACGATATTGGTCGTGTTTCCGAGCGGGGGTCGGTGTGTGTCGAATCCTTGATGAATGTCGAGCGATATTCCCATGTCATGCATATCGTGTCGAATGTCACCGGAAAATTGAGCAAAGACAAGACGGTCTATGATGTGCTAAAGGCCTGTTTCCCGGCGGGCACGGTGTCTGGAGCACCGAAGATCCGGGCGATGGAAATCATCGAGGAATTAGAGCCCACGAAACGCGGTCCCTATGCCGGAGCGGTCGGATACATCAGCTTTTCTGGGAACATGGATATGTGCATCAATATTCGTACTGTCGTGGTCTCACGTCACCGGGCCTTTATCCAAGCCGGTGCCGGTATCGTGGCTGATTCCAATCCGGTCCATGAGTATGAAGAAACTTGTAACAAGGCTCGGGCAATGATGAAAGCCATCGAATTGGCGGAGCAAGGGCTGGAGTAGGAACGTGCGTATGGCACATCGCATATGGCCGGTAGCAAGAGAACGGATGGTCGGTTCTCTCGCGTATGCCATCAGTCATCAACCATAAGCGCTTATTGCAATTATGTTACTCGTCATCGACAACTACGATTCCTTCACCTACAACCTCGTTCAATATCTGGGTGAGTTAGGTGAGGATGTCCAGGTCATTCGAAATGACAAGATCACCCTCGATCAGATTGAGGAGTTGCATCCGGACCGTCTGGTGATTTCTCCCGGACCCTGCACGCCGAAGGAGGCAGGGATATCGGTCGATGCCATCAGGCGATTTGGAGGCAAGATCCCCGTTCTCGGCGTCTGTTTGGGGCATCAGTCGATGGCTGTGGCCTATGGAGGAGAAGTGATCCGCGCATCTCGGCTGATGCATGGAAAGACGTCACAGATCCAGCACGACGGCAAGACGATCTTTCGCTCATTACCCAACCCATTCGAAGCGACGCGCTACCATTCGCTGATCGTCAACCGATCGAATCTGCCGGACTGCTGCGAGATTTCTGCGGAGACTGCCGAGGGTGAGATTATGGGGCTTCGTCATAAAACGCTCGCCGTTGAAGGCGTGCAGTTCCATCCGGAATCAATTCTGACCAGGGTCGGGAAAGATCTCCTTAACAACTTCCTCAAACTCTAACAGGATGCTGAAAAATCCCGACAGCGACGTTCTCGCCTCGCTCAGAGGCTCCACATACGGAACGGCGTATGCGTCGCTTCTTTGCTCGCGGCGGCCTTGCTGCACGGCCTTTTTGAGCATCCTGCAGTACATTCATTTGTCTTGAGAGTTTCATGATCAAAGACGCACTCGCCAAGCTAGCCGACCGGATCGATCTCTCCGCGCAGGAGGCCGAAACGGTCATGTGTGAGGTCATGGACGGGATGACGACTTCGGCGCAGATTGCCGCCTACTTGATGGGACTCAGGCAAAAAGGTGAAACAGTCGATGAGATCGTCGGCTCGGCCAGGGCAATGCGGTCACGGGCTGCTCGTATCAGAGTCGGGGCGTCCATCGTGGTGGATACCTGTGGGACCGGCGGCGATGGAGCGAATACGTTTAATATCTCCACGACGGCAGCATTCGTCGTGGCGGGGGCTGGCATCACGGTGGCGAAACATGGCAATCGTTCCGTATCTTCCAGAAGTGGAAGTGCCGATGTGTTGATCGCTCTGGGAGTCAAGATCGATTTGGAACCAAATCGCATGGTCGACTGCATCGACGAAATCGGTATCGGATTCTTGTTCGCTCCGCATTACCACGGCGCGATGAAGCATTGTGCCGGACCGAGGCAGGAGATGGGCATCCGGACCATGTTGAATGTGCTTGGACCGTTGACGAATCCGGCCGGGGCGACGCACCAAGTGCTTGGCGTGTATGAGGCACAGAAGACGGAAATCCTGGGACGGGTTCTGATGGAGCTGGGGTCGCAACATTGCTTTGTGATTCACGGCATAGATGGACTGGATGAGATCACCTTGTCGGACCGGACAAAAGTCTCCGAAGGTAAAAGCGGAGTTGTGTCGAGCTACTTTATTGCGCCGGAGGAATTCGGTCTGTCTCGTGTCCATAGAAAAGAGTTTGCCGGTGGTTCGCCGGATGACAATGCGCGAACTGTGAAAGAAATTTTGCAAGGCCGGAAAGGATCAAAGCGGGACATCGTTTGCCTCAACGCAGCACCCGCCATGGTTGTAGGCCAGAAAGCGAAAACCCTGCAAGACGGATTCCGCCTTGCCCAACAGATCATCGATTCGGGGGCCGCCGCTGAGAAACTCGATCGGCTGATTGCGTTGACTACGAAAGCCTGATGGGACAATGATTCTCGATCGTATTCTGGAACATAAAAAGGCAGAACTACGGCATAAGCAGAGCCGTACCTATCTGGCTGATCTCAAGGCGGCGATCCGCGACGCACCGCCCACCCTTGGGTTTGCCGTCACGCTTGATGCGACGAAACCTCCGGCTAGTCCTTCACTCATTGCCGAGGTGAAAAAGGCCTCACCGAGTCTGGGGCTTTTGCGGGAAGAGTTCGCGGAGAAGTTTGATCATCTGGGACTGGCACGGATCTATCGAGAACAAGGCGCGTCGGCCGTTTCGGTCCTGACCGACAAGGATTTTTTCCAGGGCGACCTCCGGTATCTGAAAGAGATTAAACAAGCATTGCCCATTCCAGCACTCAATAAAGAGTTTATGGTCGGGGACATCCAGTTTTATGAGGCGCGGGCCCATGGCGCCGATGCCATTTTGTTGATTGTGGCGGCATTGGAGAAGCGGCAGTTGATCGACTTCCATGCCTTGGCGACAGAACTGGGGATGGATAGCCTGTTTGAGACGCACCATGAGCGAGAGTTGGATACGGTATTAGAGTGGGTTCCGACCGCACGGATGATCGGGATCAACAACCGGGATTTGAAGACGTTCACGACCGACCTCAGTGTGACGTTCCGCCTGGCAAAACGGATTCCATCGGACAAACTGATCATCAGCGAGAGTGGGATTCACAAACGGGCGGATGTCGTCAGGTTGAATGAGGCCGGTATTCACGCGATGCTGATCGGAGAGTCGCTCATTCGTGCGGACAACACGGCCGACAAGGTTCGCGAATTGCTCGGAACCACAGCGCAGAGTGCCCAGCCTGCGTAGATGATGATGTCACTATGGTGAAGATTAAGATTTGCGGCATTACGAGCGTGGAGGATGCAAAGGTTGCCGTAGCAGCCGGTGCGGATGCCCTGGGTTTTGTGCTGTATCGAAACAGTCCTCGTTTTGTGGAACCGGCCATGGTGAAACGTATCGTGGCCGGGCTTCCGCCGTTTGTGCTGCCGGTGGGTGTTTTTGTGAATGAAGAACCTGGCCTGGTTCGGTCGCTTCTGGATGACTGTGGACTGGCACTGGCACAGCTACATGGAGATGAAACCGCATCGTATTGTCAGGATCTTGGACGTCCCGTACTGAAAGCCCTTCGTCTCAAAGATCGGGGGACCTTTCTTGCGTTGGCGGAATTCCAAGGACGGGCCAATGTGCGAGGGGTGCTGATCGATGCCTTTTCCAATCAGGCCTATGGGGGTACGGGTCAAACTGTGGATTGGACGTTGGCACAGGAAGCGGCCCGATCCACATCGGTCGTTCTGGCTGGTGGGCTGACTCCAGTGAACGTTGCTGAGGCTATTTCGCACGTTCGTCCCTATGGCGTGGATGTCAGCAGTGGGGTGGAGCTGAGCCCTGGAAAAAAGGACCACGACAAGGTAAAGGCGTTTATCGAAGCCGCCAGACTTGTGGCCGTCTAATTACCATCGTTATACTGCTCGAAATGTCCGTAAGGAGGATCTGATTCCATGCCGACGCTTCCCGATAACCGTGGCCGCTTTGGACCCTATGGCGGGCGGTATGTGCCTGAAACCCTCATGCCGGCTCTACTTGAGCTGGAAGAGGAGTATACCAAGGTCAAAAAAGACCGCCGTTTTCAAGCGGACTTAGCTTATTACCTCAAGCAATATGTCGGGCGCCCGACCAGCCTGTATCGCGCCGATCGGCTGACCAAGAGACTGGGTGGCGCCAAGATTTATCTGAAACGGGAGGACCTGTGTCACACGGGCGCCCATAAGATTAATAATGCGATCGGCCAAGCGTTGCTTGCGGTCCGTATGAAGAAGCCTCGCGTGATCGCTGAAACCGGAGCGGGCCAACACGGCGTGGCCACAGCGACGGCTGCAGCGATGTTCGGGCTGGAGTGCGAAATTTATATGGGTACGGAAGACATGGAACGGCAGGCCTTGAACGTCTTCCGCATGCGACTGTTGGGGGCCAAGGTGACGGGTGTGGATGCCGGCAGCCGAACACTCAAAGATGCCATCAGTGAAGCCATGCGCGATTGGACGACGAATGTACGGACAACTCATTACATTCTTGGTTCGGTACTTGGGGCACATCCCTATCCGATGATGATCCGCGATTTTCAGGCGATTATCGGACGGGAAGCACGGAAGCAGATTTTGGCCGCAGAGGGCAAGCTGCCGAACTATCTTGTGGCTTGCGTCGGCGGTGGAAGCAATTCAATCGGGCTCTTCCATGCCTTTCTGAAAGATCCCAAGGTCAAGATGATCGGGGTCGAGGCCGGGGGAACCGGAATCACGAGCGGAAAACATGCGGCTCGGTTCTCAGGCGGTAAGCCTGGGGTCCTACAAGGCACGATGACCTATCTGTTACAGGACGAGAATGGACAGATCAATTTGACCCATTCCGTCTCAGCGGGTCTGGATTATGCGGCGGTTGGGCCGGAGCATAGCCTTTATCATGATCTGGGTCGGATCAACTACACCTACGCGACGGATAGTGAAGCGATGGCGGCGTTTGATCTCTTGGCCCTCGAAGAGGGCATCGTTCCCGCGTTGGAGAGTGCCCATGCGATCGCCCATGTGGTCAAGCTGGCGCCCACGCTCAAGAAGTCACAACTTATTATCGCGAATCTTTCAGGGCGTGGGGATAAAGACGTCCAGCAAGTGGCCAAGATGCGAGGAGTCACACTATGAGCGGGCGATTGGACAGCACGTTTTCACGTCTCCGTCAGAGCAAAGAGAAAGCCCTCATCGCCTATCTCATGGCTGGAGATCCAGGACTCCCTGAAACTGAGCAGCTGGTTGTGGCGTTGGAGCAGGCCGGCGCCGATATCATCGAGCTGGGTGTGCCGTTTTCAGATCCCATTGCCGATGGGCCAGTGATTCAGCAAGCGGCGGAACGGGCCTTGAAAAACGGCACATCGCTTCGCCGTATCCTTGCGTCAGTCACCTCGCTCAGGCAGCGCACAGAGATTCCGATTATCCTCATGCTGTATTACAACTCCATCCATGCCATGGGCTGTGGAGAATTTTGCAAAGCGGCAAATGCCGCTGGGGTGGATGGATTGATCGTCCCCGATATGCCGCCGGACGAAGCGGGGCCGCTCAAGGGTCCGGCAGATGCGGTGGGGCTGCCGCTGATCTTCTTGCTTGCTCCGACCAGCACGACCGATCGAAGGAAACTGGTGGCCAAGGAGTCGCACGGGTTTGTCTACTATGTTTCACTGACAGGCATCACTGGGGCAAAACTGAGCAATGCGACAGACATCCAGCAGAATATCGAGAAACTCCGAAAGGTTTCCGCTTCTCCCGTTGCCGTGGGGTTTGGTGTGGCGACACCGGAGGATGCCGCGCGCGTATCGAAAATGGCTGATGGGGTGATCGTCGGCAGTGCAATCGTGAAACAGATTGCTGCGCATCAACAAGATCCTGGTATGGTCAAGCATGTTGCCGAGTTCGTGCAATCGTTGAAAGCAGCGATGGCCGTCGGCTAACCATCCAATTCCAGAGATCTCTCCCTTCTGCTCTGCTGTGAAGTGACCCCGTCAGTCCAAGCAGGTACTGCTCATCACCCTCAACGCGATGATGAAAAGTGGAACCCTGTGGTCGGGATTGCCTTTTAGTCCGCTTGATTTTGAAGACTGTTGCGGGCTCCAAATCCGTCTTGAGAGGCGTATCCAGTCTTAGATTGTTCATGCCAACGAATAACAGAAGTCTTTCGTACGTATGGAGCCACGCGGTATCTGATTCAGAGATTACTGGACCACATCACTTGTAACCGAAGCCGGCAACTTGCCTCATTGATCGGCATCGTCATGTTCCTCGGGGTTGCTCGGGTCTGCACCTCTCGGTGGGGAAACCGCTGAGGGGATTCTCGCCAGCGCCGTGCAATTTTGTCATAGAGCTTTTGGCTCATGAGAATAAGGGCTCAGTTAAGGTCCGCACCGGGCTGGTTTCGGTCTGTCTATTTCCTGAATGTTGCGGCGGGGAATTTTTACTGGAGGTCGGACTGTGTGGGAGGCTGCGAGGAGTCGATGAAGAAAAAATACCCACCGTTGTACCACATGTGCATCAAAATTGATGGTCCCGTGGAATTGAACTGATCACGAAGATAGCCAAAGACCAGCGAGGGGAAGAATACCAGGGCAGCCCAGATTGGGCTATGGCTCCAGAGGTGAAAGACTGTAAACAAGAGGGAAACCGTAATATTCTCGCTGCTCGAACCATAGACCCAGCATCGTGTCCAACCACGCTCCATGAGTTCGCCTTGCAACAATCCTCGAAACAGCAGCTCTTCCCATAGCGGATACCATAGGACCACCGAGGCAAAGCCCAACGACCATACTTAGGCCAGGGAGATTGAACGAACGGGAACGACCCATGCCATGACGGCCCAGACCAACGGAGCAGCCCCTACACAAAGAAGAAAGGCTTTGCTGGCATAGAATGCGCGCGGCCAGCAAAGCCCTAATCGACCAAGTATGTGATACTAATCGACTTTCGTCGCAGTTGTCTCCAGCGCAACAGGACGATCCATAACCCTCACATGAGCAATATGTTCAGGTTCAGGTGCAATCAGCGTTTATTCACACACCGCTTGTCTCTCACGAGCAACAGGCCAACGACAGTAAAGAACAGTAATGGTAGTAAGGCATCAACTGTTCCTGATCTACTCAGCGTACAACCGCCGCCACGGCTATTGATCCGGTTCAACTGCTGCTTGGTCAATAGAAACTTCTCACTCATGGCCACCTCCAGCCATAGCGAAACACAGATCACTTACGCAGGGAACCTGCAAACTTAATGATTCATGAGCCTAGTATCTTAATCTCAAACGTGGATGCGCATACAGCGCCACCTACTTTTTCCCCCAGGTATAAATTTGAGATACCGCGTAGTTCCACACAGCGCCGATCAAGACTCCAGCAAGCGCCGCGACGATCCACTGTGTTCGGTTTTCAAACAAATAGGAGGCGATGCCGACGTTGGCAAAAGCGCCGAGACTACAGGCGAGCATGAAGCTCACGAGCCCTTTGAACCAGGCTACTCCTCGTAACCGAGCGTCCCGGTAAGTTAAGACGTTATTGAGGGTAAAATTAAATGTCATCGCCGTGCCTGTCGCCACAGATTGAGCAGTGGTAAAGGCCCAGTCCATTCCATGGAATACAACGCTCAGTACCGCCATATGGACGAAGAGACCGATACCGCCGATGACTGAAAAGGCGAGAAAGCGCACGGGGACGTAGCGACCGATCGTCTTGTCCGCCAGCAACATGGCATATTCCCAGACGACCATCTCATCCAACTTGCTTTCCCCGGCGAAACGATCTCGGAAGCGGTAGGGCACTTCTGTGATGCGCAGTGGCTGCTTGGCGGTGGCGAGAATATCGAGTAGGATTTTAAAGCCTAGACCTGAGAGATGGTGGACGGTCGACTCCAGCACCTTCCGTTGCAACACAAAAAATCTACTCATTGGATCGGAGACAGGCTGTTTAAGTATCAGCTGGCTCGTTGTCGTTGCGAGTCGACTCATTGTCTTGCGGGATTCGTTCCAGTCATCCGTGCTGCCGCCGGCAGAATAACGGGTTCCTACCACCACATCAGCACCCCCCTCGATCTCGGTGAGCATTGTGGGCAGAATCGTTTCATCATGTTGCAAATCGGCATCCATCACCGCAATAGTGGGCGCCGATGCCGCCATCATCCCTTCAATACATGCCGACGATAATCCGCGCCTACCAATCCGTTGCAGACAACGAATCCGAGGATCGGTCCGTGCAATATCACGCACTAGGGCTGCCGTCCCATCGGGCGAGTCATCATCGACGAAGATGATTTCCCAGTCTGTCAGGCTAAGTGTCACTTCGAGGCGCCGCAGCAACTCTGGGATATTCTGCGACTCGTTGAATGTAGGCACGACGATTGACAGCTGAAGCCTCAACGCACGCATACGTGTAGTACCTTTCTGAGCCTGAGCCTATTGCAGAACAGACAATCGATGCGCGTGCTGAGTGAGGGTTCTTTTCTGGCGCGAGGTCCCTTTGGTCGGTGCCTCTGTGGTTGCACCCGTGACAGGTATATCACCGATCATCCTCGCGCCTTAGCTCCCCCATGCAGAATACCACAGTGGACTGACACGCAGGACGAGACGTTTGTAGGAGGCTATGAATGTGGTCATCACGGCATAGATCGTTACGTAGACTGAACTTTCGTAGCGGTTCTGGACTCAGTGATCATGTACGTCGGCTCGTGATTTGTGTCAATGGTCTGTAAATGTCTTGGAGATAGACGGGGTGGAGGAGCTGATCAAGAGACGGTTTGAGGTGTGTGACCTGGCTATTCAGACAGGCATGAGTCGGGCTGCCGACTGTATTGACGATCGGCAGCCACATCAGTTTCCTTTCCCCATCTTCTGTAGGGGCATTGATACGCTCGAGTGTCTTGAGCCTGCAGCGATAGTTCGGTTAGCGTACAAAACGCCCAATCGGAGTATTGGAGAGGGGGAGGAGAGGCATTATGTATCAATCTATGTTTCAGCAGCGCTCTCGTTTGCTGGTGTCTGGACTGTCTGTTTGTCTTTTGGCGGCAATCGGAGCTGGATGTTCCACTAGCACTAGCAATAACAATGTTTCTTCTGCAATTTCTTGCGCCCCGCCTTCCGCGCTTCCAAGCTTTCCTGTTCCCCAGGGACCTCCTGCCATCACTGGGGGCTTCGCCTATGCGGTGAAGACTTCTTCGCATAAGGTCGTGTGGTATAAGGTCGAGAGCTCGGGAGTTTTGACATCGAGTGGGGAAATCTGTGCGGGATTTCAACCGACGTTCATTGCAGCGAACAGCACCAGGAAGCTGGCGTATGTGACGAATTTTAGTTCGGACACAGTGTCGGCCTATGCGATTGGAACGGACGGAGCGCTGGCATCGCTGGGTTCGCCGGTTCCAGCAGGAAATGGGCCTGCTTCTATCACCGTGGATTGGGCGCACAACTTCGTGTATGTCACAAATTTTGACTCGGATACCGTCTCGGTCTATAGGATTGTCGCGAACGGGTTGCTGGAACTGGTAGAGCATAAGCCTACGGGTGGAGGTCCTGATGCCGTCGCCATCAATAGCACGGGAACACGGGCCTATGTCGCGAATTTTAGAGCAGACACTATCTCAACCTATAAGATTAATGCGACAACGGGAAAATTGGAGGATGTGACGGTGCCCAACGTGCCTTTAGCAACTGGTTTAGGCCCAAATGCGATCGCGATAGACCCAACCGGATCATTTCTCTATGTCACAAATGAGGAATCGAATACTGTCTCGACGTATAGCATTAATCCAACAGGGGAACTAGCACCGGTGCCGGGTCTGCCCGTCTCCACAGGGAGTGGCCCGGAGGGTGTGACACTCGATCTGTCTGGGAAGTTTGCCTATGTGACAGATGGCCAGGCAGATACTATCTCGACCTATACAATTGATGCGGGAGGCGTGCTGACAGTGGGACCAAAGGTTGCCGCAAGCGGCGACCCGGAAGGTATTACGGTAGATCCGACGGGAAAGTTTGTCTATGTGGTTCATCGTGATACGAGGGATATCTTTGTCTATACAATCAATCCGGCAACTGGGGAGCTAACGTTTCAGTCAAGCGTTCCACTCTGAGTTCCTTCTTTGAGAGGGAACAGATAGTGCTCTCTGAGTGGCTCTGGTAGAGCTGCGCAGAAAGCAAATTTGATGAGTCGTGTAACGGCCGGCCTCGCAAGAGGCCGGCCGTTCTCGTTTCCTGCCCAACATGACCAGAGATTTCCTGGTCGATACCAGGTAATTACTGGAACGGAATAAGGGCTGACTCTCTCTGAAGCGGGGTGCCCCATCATTTGTCCGCTCACGTCACAGCTTGTTGTTTTTCACGTCCTATCGCGAGCGATGGTCTTGGGTCTGGTTTTGCACAAGACCAGCCAGTGACCGCTCACATTGCATTGGTAAAATCAGCAATGGTTCGATCTGGTTCAGCTCAGGTACTTTGACAGGGCTCAGCACAGAAAGGGAAATACCGGATCCAGTTCGCAAGAATCAGGCTCTTGATATGGGGTACGTGTGTAATGCGGATTGAGGCGACGACGCGAGAGTCTTACTTCTTGGCCGTCGGGGGCATGTATTTGATCATCTCGCTGGCGAGCTCTCGTGCAATGTCCTTGAGACTCGGCTTGATGAACATATAACTGTCTGACCGTTCGTGACGTGCTTTCCAAACGGTTGTGCCGGTGGCAGCATCGATTAGTCGAAGGCTGAGCCCTACTCGTCCGACGTTATCACCTTCCTTGCGGACGTATTCCCAAGAATTGACCCGAACCACGAGGAATGCATCGACGTTCAGCGCTTTCCCAAGCTTGACGGCCGAATCTTTGTCGGATTGTCCGGTCATCTCTAGACGAGAAAAGTAGAACACAAGTGAATCAAACGCTTCTTTGGAGGCCTGAAAGATATCCGTGACATTTTCAGGCGAGACAACCCGCTCAATATTGCCTTGCCGGTTCAGTGCTCCCACCAGGACATCCTGAATATCCTCGCGTGCGCTGTCATACTGGCTGGCCATCGGTGGCAGCACCGCGATGGTCTGAGGTCGAAATACCCTGGCGCCGGGGCCTTCCCACACCTCCTGCAATCCCCCGCAACCGTTGAGTAATGTGACAAACAATAGGAGCGATAGGATGTGCACAGATGATCGAGACAGCATAGGTTTAGTATACCATTAGAACGTCAAGGAAATTGAAGCGGACACGAGCGCACCCTTTTCACGAAAGTCATACCCCCCACCGGCATCAGCTCGGAAATTAAACCACCGCATCCCCAGGCCCGCTGTCGGAACAAATGGAGTTGATGCATCCTGCATATTTTTGAATGTTCCGATCCGAAACGAAAGAAATTCCGACAAAATTGTCTGTTCAAGTCCCAAACTCAACAGCTGGCTCTTCACCCCTGGGACAAAGGTCTTGTTCGATGTCGCATCCACATCGGCTGTTAAGGTTAAAGTCGAATAGGGATTCACCGCGAGACCGACTCGGACTTGGGGCTCCAATTTCAAAGTGCCCCCACCGGCGGCATCGAACGTCGGTGTGTTGAGATCTTTCGCGACAACCCCGACTCTAACCCAGGAGGATGGCCGATAAATTGCCCCCATGTCAATTCCGTAGGTTGTAGAGATGTTCGGTTTGCCGAAGTGATCGGTTGTGCTGACCCCACTTCCCCCTTGGAGTTCAGTGGAGCCATTGTACGACGCACCTTGAATGACCTTTGCCGTTATCCCGATTGAAAACGTCTTGTCGGCGAAGGCATAGGCATAGGAAAAAGCTAGTTGTCTGGCTTCCAGGCCGCGAAGGGCCATCTGACCAGTCACGGTAACCGGTGATCCTGGCCCAGCTGGTGGGGTGACCGTAACGGGCGTTGAGACGAATCCGCCCCCCGTGGCGACATCCGATATGTTGAATCCGAAGGCATGTTCCCCGAGGTGCCCTTTGAAATAGAGCCCGGCCGATCCGCTGACCGAAACCGTGGCACCTGGTCGATTGATATGGTCAGCAATTGACTGGGCTTTTACTTGGTTCGTCGGAGAGATATCGTTACGATCGAAGTTCTCCAGGTCATGCAAGGCATCCCCGATGCCGAGACGATCCGTTGCTTGTCCACCGCCTTGAAGTCGAACGTCGACGGTTTGAGTCATGGCGAGGCCGGCGGGATTCCAATAGGTGGCAAGCGCATTGGTTGTGACGGCAACTCCGGCCCCGCCCATACCCATGGCACGAGGGCCTGAGATGACAAATTCCGCTGCCGATGCGAGTGGCGGCCATGCTGACAGGGCCAACAACATGCCTATCAGGCTTATGCGGATGGGCGATGGACAGTGCATGTCACTCTCTAGGTAAATGCGAATCTACGCGAGTCTAGAGAAGGATCAAATGTTCGTCAAGGAATCGCAGGTTGCTCACCGGCCAGTGTGAGGGGCAGCAGGTGGTTCCCAAGATACAGAAGAAATGCGAGCGAGAAAAGACTTTCGTCGGATAGTGAGTCGTCTTCAGACGATTTGTCCGTCCTGCATGTGGATAATGCGGTCGGATTGGGCAGAGAGCTTGTCGTTATGCGTGACGATCACGAAGGTCGTGCCGCGCGTCTTGCTCAACGTGCGCATCAATCCAAACAACCCATCCCCGCTGTGGGTATCGAGGTTGCCGGTCGGTTCATCAGCCAAGACAACATTTGGCTTTTGCATGAGCGCACGAGCCATAGCCACTCGTTGTTGTTCTCCTCCTGATAGTTCTCCGGGCTTGTGATGCAACCGATGTCCCAATCCAACCTCCGTGAGGAGGGTGGTGGCCTCTGTTGTAACAGTAGTGGGGTCGCGACGTTGCACGAGCGCCGGCATGCAGGCGTTTTCCAACGCCGTGAATTCGGCGAGTAAGTGATGGAATTGGAAGACAAATCCGATCCGTCGATTACGAAACTCCGCTTGCTGCGCCTCGGTCATGCGAAAGAGGTCTTGCCCATCGAACGTGACGGTTCCACGGCTCGGTTTATCGAGGGTGCCGATAATGTGGAGCAAGGTGCTCTTACCGGCCCCGGAGGCGCCTACAATGGCCACCAGCTCACCGCGCTGAATCTCAAGATTGATTCCCTTGAGTACGGGTACTTCGTAGGATCCCATTGAGAAGGATTTATACAGATCGGTGACGTTAATCATGTTCCGTGATGAGTGATGAGGCTTGAAGGATTGAGATAGGAATGACGATTCAGTCCTCGGCCCTCAATTCTGAGTCCTGTGAGTCTATTCATAACGCAACGCCGCCACCGGTTCCAGCTTTGCGGCCTGATTGGCCGGGTGGACCGTTGCGACAAAACTGATCAAAATGGCCGACCCCGCCACGAGCAACACGTCCTCTGCCAACACATGCACGGGAATGGTCGAGATGTAATACACGCTCGGGTCGAAGGTCCAAAACGTTTGAATCAGCCAGAGAAACGCATAGCCTAACGGGATTCCGATGCCGGTTCCGGTGAATCCGATGATCAATCCGTTGAGCATAAAGATACGGCGAATGCTCTGCTTGGTCGCTCCCATGGCTTTGAGGATCGCAATTTCCTTCTGCTTCTCCGTGACGATCATGGTCAATGTACTGACGATGTTGAATGAGGCCACAATCGTGATCAGGACGAGGAGGAGAAACATCATCGTCTTCTCAAGCTTGAGCGCCGAAAAAAGGTTGCGATTCATCTGCATCCAATCTCTGGCTCCATGACTGAACCCTAACTCCTGTTCAATGGTGCGAGCGATATCTGCGGCACGGAACACATCGGTGACTTTGACTTCTACGCCGCTCACGCTGGCAGCCATATTGAAAAATTTTTGGGCTTCGCCGAGCTCAATGTAGGCCAGAGACGAATCGTATTCATACATGCCGGAATGGAAGAGGGCGACAACGGCAAAGGTTCGAATCTTGGGGACCATGCCCATCGCACTGATTGGGCCAACTGGAGAGACCACATTCACGGTATCGCCGATAAACACCCCCAACCTGAGAGCCAGCTCTTTGCCTAGGATAATGCCTGGTTTTTCAACGGGACGCAGTTCCCCTTGGGGGTCGTCGGCAGGAGCCTGCATCACCTTGATCGGTGTGAGGAGATCAACCAACTGTCCTGCCGTAATGTTTTTGGCGAGCTCCGTCACATTTGCTTCCCGTTTGGGGTCGATCCCGCGAAGGACGATCCCCTGCACGCCTGATGGTGTCGTGAGGAGCACCTGTCTGAGGACAAACGGGGTCGCGGCCACCACGTCGGGTACTGTCTGAACCTTATCGGCCAAGCGATCATAGTCGGTCATATTCTCTTTTATGCGTTCTTGAACGATGATATGAGCGGTGGTGCCGAGAATCTTGCTTTGAATGTCCTCCCGGAATCCCGTCATGATGCCGACTGTTCCGATAAGTGCTGCGACGCCCAATGTAATGCCGGCGATCGATACAAAGGTGTTCAGCGAAATGGTCCGGTTCCGGCGCTTGGCGCGTAGGTAGCGGAGCCCGACGAAGATTTCAAAGGGAAGAGTCACGCTTAAGATTTCTCCGGTCGGAGCTGAGGAAAGAGGACGACATCTCGAATGGATGCCTGGTCGGTCAACAGCATGATCAGACGGTCGATTCCGATCCCTTCTCCGGCGGTCGGGGGCATACCAAATTCGAGGGCCCGCAAGAAATCTTCATCGACGAGATGGGCTTCTTCATCACCCGCTTCACGCTGAGCCGCTTGGCCTTCAAACCGCTCACGTTGATCCAACGGATCGTTCAACTCGGAAAAGGCGTTCGCAATCTCTCTGCCGGCGATGAATAGCTCGAATCGATCGGTCAAGGCCGGATCTGCATCCTTGCGCCTCGCGAGCGGGGAAATTTCAATTGGGTAGTCGGTGATAAAGGTTGGCTGTTGAAGATTCGGCTCAACGGTTTCCTCGAAGATCTCGTTGAGAATCGCGAATAAGGTGGATTTGGGGTCCACGTGAACATTCAGCTGTTTGGCCGCTGCCAGGGCTTTGTCACGATCATGGAGTACTGACGAGTCGAGGCGATTCACCTCCAGAATGGCCTGATGGTAGGACCATCGCCGCCAGGGTGGTGTGAGAACGATCTCCTTACCCTGGTATTGAATCACTGTTTTCCCCAAGACCTGTTGAGCCAAACCGGAGATCAATTCCTCGGTGAGGGCGATCAGATCCTGATAGTCCGCATAGGACATGTAGAATTCCAGCATCGTAAATTCTGGATTGTGAATCGTCGAGATACCTTCATTTCTAAAGTTGCGGTTGATCTCGAAGACTCGTGGGAATCCTCCGACGATCAGACGTTTCAGATAGAGCTCCGGTGCGATACGCAGATACAGATCCACGCCGAGCGCGTTATGATGCGTGACAAAAGGCTTTGCGGCTGCGCCCCCGGGAATGGGGTGCATCATCGGGGTCTCCACCTCCAGGAACCCTCGCTCGATGAGAAATGACCTGATTCCGGCGATGATGCGGCTCCGAGTGGCGAAGATCTGGTGTACTTGAGGATTGGCGATCAGATCCACGTAGCGCTGTCGATACCTGGTCTCAACGTCGGTCAGCCCATGCCATTTTTCGGGCAGCGGGCGAAGGGCCTTACTGAGAAACGCCAGGTGATGGACCTCGACCGTGAATTCGTCCGTCTTGGTGCGAAACAACGTTCCGGTGACGCCGATCCAGTCACCGAGATCGAGTTGTTCGACAACGGTATAGGCCTGTTCTGACAGGAGATCTTTCTTGAGGTAGACCTGGAGGCGGTCGGATCCGTCTTGTAAGACGGCAAATCCCGCCTTGCCGAAACGCCGCAGGGCAACCACACGTCCGGCAAGGGTACAGGAGACCTTTTCCTGTTCGAGTGTTTCTTTATTTTTCTTTCCGTGCAGCGAGAGCAGGTCCCCGGCACGATCTTTCACATCGAAGCGGGTTCCATACGGAGCGATACCGGCCGCTCGCAGGAGGTCAAGTTTCTTCACTCGTTGCTGCCGCTGTTCGTTCAGTTCATCCATTGGGTCTCGCTAAGCCTTCAGCGTTCGGCCACCAGCTTCTAGAGATCGTCATCCTGATCGCTCAGTGCTGGTGTCTGACTGCTCCCTTTTGTAATCTTTTTGGTGAGATAGGCTTCAATGAAGCCATCGAGATCGCCGTCCATGACGGAGGACACCACACTGGTCTGATGGCCGGTCCGGTGATCTTTCACCATTTGGTAGGGCTGGAAGACGTACGATCGAATCTGACTGCCCCACGCGATATCTTTCTTTTCTCCGACGATGGCGTTAAATTCGGCTTCTTTTTTCTTCTGCTCCAGTTCAAAAAGACGCGCTTTCAGGATCTTCATCGCCCCGTTTCGATTCTGAAGTTGCGACCGTTCGTTCTGGCACTGCACGACGATCCCGCTTGGAAGATGGGTGATACGGATGGCGGTTTCTACCTTGTTGACGTTCTGGCCTCCGGCACCTCCCGCGCGGAAGGTGTCGATCCGCAGGTCCTTATCTTCGACCACGAGGTCGATATCCTCGCTCAACTCCGGATACACGAAAACGGACGCAAACGACGTGTGCCGCCGCTTGTTGGAGTCAAACGGGGAAATGCGTACCAAGCGATGGACGCCAGCTTCCGCCTTCAGGTACCCGTAAGCATAGGGGCCGGTGATTGAAATGGTGACGCTTTTGATGCCCGCTTCATCGCCGGCCAGCAGGTCCAACGTGTCCACCTTGAATTTCTTCTGCTCCGCCCACCGCACATACATGCGAAGGAGCATTTGCGCCCAATCCTGCGACTCAGTGCCGCCGGCACCGGGATGAATTGCCAGAATCGCGTTATTGGGATCCAGCTCACCCGATAGGAGCAGCTCGACCCGCAACGTGGCCAAGCGTGGCTCCAGCCGGCTCAATTCGGCCGTGAGCTCCATCTCCAGGCCGGCGTCCCCGCTCTCGCGTGCCAGTTCCAGCAGTGCGCCCACATCGTCCATTTTTGTTTCGAGCTCTCGCCACTGCTGCAGCTCTCGTTCGATCGTCGTTTTTTTTCGGCTCACAGCAGCCGCAGCACGGGCATCGTTCCAGAAGTGCGGCTGGCTCATTTGCGCTTCGAGTTCTTGCAGCTCGGAGGTCATGTGAGCGAAGTCAAAGATGCCCCCGTAATTCCGAGACCTGATCCGCCAGGACCCGAACACGAGCGTCTACTTCTTCTAACATGCCACGATCCTCCTTCTTCGATCATGCCGGTGTGATGGCCGTCATGACTGGTTCTTTGCTGCGGAAATATCCAAACAGGCACAAAAGCGCGCAGAGTATAACACAGGCGTAGGCAAACACATCGCCGTAATAACTGTAGAAGGTAGGAATATGCCTGGTCGGGATCACGGCGTGGGAGGCCTGTTCCGTGAACAGAGGAGTTGCGTGGATGATCTGTCCGAAGGGGTCAATGAACCCGGAGATACCCGTGTTGGCGGCACGTGCAAAGGCGACATGATTTTCCACGGAGCGAAAGACGACCATGGCAAAGTGCTGGGCAGGAGCTGAGGATGGCCCGAACCATCCGTCATTGGTGATCGTCACCAAAAACTCCGCGCCGTTTGCGGCGAACTGACGGACCAAATCCGGGAAAATCACTTCGTAACAGATTGCCACACCGAACTTGACGGGTCGTGAACCAGGGGAACCTTCTGTTCCCCATGACTTTGGCGTGAAGGAGAGCGTGGTCGGCCCCGGGCCTGCCTCGAAATCACCGATTCCCTCTACCAGCTTATCGAGGAAGAATAACAACGAGGATTTGAGCGGAATGTATTCTCCAAAAGGGACAAGATGGTATTTATCGTACCGGCCAAGCAGTGTCCCATCTCTCCCGAGCAGGTACGCGCTATTCAAGAGATACGGGCGGCGATCCGGATAAAACCGCAAGGCCGGGCTCCCGAGGAGAATGGGCGCCTGAGCGCGTTCCGCCCATGCGATCAGTTGCCCCTGATACTCCTTTTCACGCTCCAAGATGAACGGTGTTGCGGCTTCTGGCCACACAACCAAATCGGTGCCGGTTCCCAGTTCGGCGGTCAGCCGATCGAAACGCTGCATGGTTTCATTACGGAAGGCCTTGTCCCACTTCACGGCTTGATCGATGTTCGGCTGGACGACTCCAACAGTAATGGAGGTGTTCGGATCTCGTGTGTTGCGATCGCTCAAGACCGCCGAGCTGTAGACCCACGAGAGCACCATACAGGAAGCTGCGGTTGTGAGGAGCTCCCAGGGAAGCTTGACCGGGTGAACTCCTCTGAAGAAGGGCAGGATCCACAAGACCAGCTCCGCCAGAGCCAGATTCACCAGGACGATGAGGAATGAAATGCCGTACACGCCTGTATGGTCTGCGACCTGAATCAAGTCCAATTCGCGGTATTGAGAATAACCCAGAAGGCACCAGGGCATGCCTGAGAGGAGGTAGGTACGGAGCAACTCAAGGGCCACCCAGAAGCATGGTGCAAAGAAAATCCCATAGCGTGGGATGAGGTCGCGCAGCCAGACGACGGCGAGACTGTAGAGGCCGGTGTAGAGTCCCAGGTACGAGGTCAGTAATAAGAGGATGGCGTAACTCACCGGTTCTGGAACCTTGCCGTACGTGGTCATGGCGGTGACAACCCAGGCCATAATGCCGGTGAACCCGATCAATCCGCTCAGCCAGCCGATCCAAAATGCCCGTAGCTTGGAACATTGGTCGAGTGCGAGGTGAAGAGGAATGAGGACGATCCAGGCCAGTAAACCCAGGTCGAACTTGGGGAAGCAGAGGGGTAGGAATAACCCACTCGCGCAGGCAAAGATGAGTTGGCGCGAACGAGCCCCGTCCATCGTACCGTACCTTAACGAAAAGCTCAGATGACTTGCAAGGGAATGCCCGAACAATCATCGACTTGAGAGGATGTCGGGTGCTTTTCCCGGTCTGGATGGAGTATGCTCAATTCTATGGAGCGTCGTCAGCATCGTCGGGTTCCCGCTCACGTGAAAAGCCTGGTCCGGGTGAACTCGCACGAGGTGGAAGGCGAGACCCGGGATGTGTCACTGAGCGGTGCCCAGATCGAAAGTTCCCTCGTGGTTCAACCAGGGAGGCACATCGCCGTCAAATTGATTGTTCCAGGAGACGACACCCCGATCCTGATTGAACAAGCCCGGGTGCAATGGAATGTCGATCGAACGTTTGGGGTACGATTTGTCGATCTCCAACCCCAGGAGTTGGATGAATTGGAACAGCTCATCGACGACTATATCGCGTTGGGTGAAGAAAGGCAGTCATGAAGTCTCTGAACCATCTGAACGAAACACAGTATGACGATCCTCGCAGCTGGATCGGTGGGGAAGCCACCGTTGGTTCCCAGGCGGGCTGCTATATCCGTCGCCAAGCGGGCCCACCCACCTCACTGCTCGGCGTGATCCTCGGTTTGACCTTCTTCAGTGGCCTGGCCCTGGGGAGCTCTTTGGGGCTCCTGTGTCGAAACAAGAACAAGTAGCACTTGTTCTAACCAGTCTGAGCGTTGCATCTCGGTTCATCGGAAGTATCTGCAAGAACTGAATTCCACCCGCGGAGCAGGCCGTCGCACTGTTCCTGCAATGGTTGGCTCCTTCCTCGAGATGAACGAGGTCTTTCTCCAGCCAGGAATCAATGTGAAAGCTAACTGAGCTCCAATTCTTTGTCGTAAAATCTTTACCTATGCAGTGATATCCCCTACCTGAATCGACAGAACTTCGCAAGATCCTGTCGGATGCACATCTGGCCCGATTTCTCCAGAGCATCCAAGGGTGAGACATCTTAACGCGAGTTAAGAAGGGAGATCCCTCCGGTCAGAATGAAATACCCGGCATTATAGAAGGCATGGAGAGTGATCGAAGGATACACGGATCCAAAGCGATCTCGTACAAAGCCGAAACAGAGAGAAGGGGCAAACACGAGCAAAGCCCATGAGATGGAATGGCTGACCAGGTGGGCCAATGCGAAAAGGAGAGAGACTATGAGGTTGGCCATGGATAGGCCAAGCCATGTCTTCTGGCCCCACCTGGTTTGCAGGACCTGTCCCTGCATGGCGCCGCGGAACAGCAATTCTTCGAACAGAGGTTGCCAGAGGGTAACGGATAGAAACGCTGGTGACCATAGGGCATGCCAAGGTAGTGGTTGAAATGCCGAGAATCCCATCATGGCAAGCCATACCATCGGGCCGAGAGCTACTAACAAGAGAAATACAGAATCTCGATGAAAGTGACGATGGTATTGAAGTCCCAACGATGCCAGGACTTGTGCCGAGTGGCTTGATGGAGAAGGTACATGAGAGGAAGCATTCTGCATTGCAATTGTGGAATCGGAGCGCAGCGTTTGCTGTAACGATGTCCCCCTACGGCCGAAACTCAATCTCATCGGCGGCTTGTCCTCCATAACAGCACAACGAGAGATAGGAGGAACATAGTTGGCAGTAGTATGTCCCCAGCTGCGCCAGAGGCGAGAGTGCAGCCTCCACCGCCATTGTTGGGGGGCGGAGGGAGTAGTGGTGCACTGTTGAAGGTTGCGGTGATACTTGCGTTTGAGGTGAGCGAGCAGGAATCGGTTCCCGCGCAATCTCCGCTCCATCCTGCAAAGACAGATCCGGAATCGGGTGCTGCGGTGAGGGTGACAGTGCTGCCCAGGGGGAACTGCCCATTGCATGTTGCTCGGCAGGTCATTCCGGCGGGCTCGGACCGAACCGTACCGGTGCCGGCTCCGGTCTTGTTGACGGTGACGGTGAAGTTTGCCGCCACGCTGGCCAACGCCGCACGGGCATTGATACGCCCACCGGTCGACACTTTCCCACTCAAGGATGCCTTCCGATCCACAGTGTTCAGGATTGCGTTCCTAAGCTGGGAGACGGTGAGGGTGGGATTCACCGAGAGCAGCAACCCGGCGAGTCCCGCGACATACGGAGTGGCCATCGAAGTACCCTGAAGAAACTGGTAGCCTGTCATTCCCGATGGCGTACCTGCCACACAGGCGATGCGGACATTGTCCAAATACACACCATCGAAGGTCAGACTTTCATCCGATACAAATCGGAACCGGAACCGTGAACCAGCTGAGCCATCTGCGATGTCTCCCCAGGTAATGGGATAAAATTGGTCGTTGCTGTCTCCAGAAATTCCCCGGCTGACTTGCCAACTGGTTCCGCTGTTCTTTGATACATCTGCAAAAACTTCGTCGATTTCAAGCTCGGTTTGGTAGCGAATGCGACTATCGAATCGGCAACCCCGTTGTCCCTCGGTAGAGAACACTGGTCCGGTCGCAAAGGAATCGGTGCCGTTCTGATAGTTTCCGGTCGGACTGTCGGTCAGGCTGTTCGGTTGGCTGAATGATGACGAACTGGTGAAGCCCCAGGTACCGTTGGCTCCCCCGAAGGTGTATCCGAGCCCGGTCGGGTTGGAATCGAAGTCATGAAACAGGACCTGTGTCACGTTCGATGTGGGGGCGGTGCTGTTGATTCTGACTCCCGGCGCGGCCACTTGGACGGTTGTGGACCCGAAATTCGAAAAGATCGCCAATTGATCATTTTGGTCCGTTGCCGCGACCGCAATCACGTTTGCCAGCGCGGCCTTTTGTTGTCCATTACACACTGAAGGCGCGCTGAAATTTGAAGGAAAGCTTGGGGTGCTATCGTTATCATCCCCGACCCCATCATCTCCACCGTTGCTTGCTGCTGCAATAAACAGGATCCCTGCGTCATTCGCGGCACTCACGGCATCATAGAAGGCCAAGCTACACCCGGATCCGCCAAAGCTGGCGTTGATTACACGTGCACCTTTGGTAATGGCATAGTGGATCGCGCTGACAAGGGCAGTGGTGGATAGGGATCGATTCACACCGCCGACTTTCAGAGCCATCAGTCTGGCCGTCCACATGACTCCCGTGATTCCGGTTCCGTTGTTTCCTGTTCCCGCGATGATTCCGGCGACATGGGTGCCATGTCCTGGGTTACCTCCGGGATTGAGATCGACAGGGTCCATCGGGTCGTGATCGTTCATGAGGAAATCCCATCCATGTACATCGTCGACCAATCCGTTCCCATCATTATCAACGCCATCCCCCGCAATCTCTCCGGGGTTCGTCCAGATATTGGGTGCGAGATCAGGGTGATCGTAAGCCATGCCCGAGTCAATGACGGCAATAATCACGTTTGGGCTTCCCGTGCTGATGTCCCAGGCTTCCGGCGCATCAATGTCGGCATCGGCCTTCCCCGCCGTTCCATTCACAGTTTGACCGGTGTTATGGAGCCCCCATAATGTGCCGAACTGGGTATCGTTGGGAATAGCTTGCAGTTGGTAGAGATAGTTGGGTTCGGCGTACTCAACGGCGGGATTGTTTTGGTACTTCAAGACTGCTTCGTCCACCGATAAGGCGCCGTCCAACTTATACTGATGAATCACTCCAGTCTGTACTGCGACCGCTCTGAGTTCTTTGACACCCATGTTGACATTCAGCGATGCGACTCCCAGTAACGACGCCTCATCCCTGAATTTGACGAGCACCTCCCCCGGAACATAGTGCGCAGGGCCACGCGCGACCCCTGCTAACGCCGTTTTGCTATCGGATGCTTGTTTCTGCTTCGCATAGACCAAGCGGTCGCCCGGTATGAGCCCCGACAATGTGACGACGCCTGTTGTAACGCTGACGATGGCTCCGACCCAGCAGAGCGCAATTCTCGTCATGCTACTTTTGCGTTTCGTACCGGTAATTGGGCTCTGCATACTCAATCTCTCGATATGAAGTGAGCCGGGTGATCGTGGATTCAACCGACTGATTATCCAAAATGCGGACGTGATAAAGACGGCCTCGCTGGAGTTCAGTGATCACGTCGGTTTGGCTGTCTTTCAGGACCGATGCGATTCGATCTGGTGAAACGCCGCTCTTAAACTTGACCAACAGTTCATTCGGGACGAATCGAGGGGGAGGGGATTTCGTAGATGAATCGAGCGAGTGTGGCGTTGTCACATGGTGATCAGTGGCGTGACAGGATGTGGAAAGCCACACAACCGACACGTACGTCGTGATTGTGACAAGTCGTGTTATGCGATGAGAGAGATTGGGTGAGTAAGACATTGCATTCTCGGGGTTAAGCAGGCTGATCACGCTGGTCCAGTTGGTCAGGCGTTACATGTAATAGAGCCGACGTTCATTCATGTATCCCTCTTCCGAGGGGGAAAGTCGGCATTTGGCATAAAGTGATATATCAATCTTTGGAGTAGAAAGCACTGGGATGACGGATACTACGTATGCACACTGATGTGTAAGGAAGGGATTGTGGCCGACTTAGAATTCAGGCAGACCGAGTATGTGCTGACGCATTGCCCTCAGATTTGTACAAGTCGCGTGGCGGCAGTTTCGATGGTGTGACACGTATCCGCCGGATCGGGGCCGAGTTTGACGGTAAATGAGCTGGCTCTCTATGCTGGGGGCACTGTTCCTCCGGATGGTCAGCCTTTCCCCGTAGCCACTCGCTCCACTTTCTGGTGCACCCATCTAGCCGGAGTGTCAGCGGTGGAGATGAAAGCTTGGCCGAAGCCGAGTACGAAGTGAGCATTCTCAAGTCGTAATTCCCACAGAGCAAAATCACCAAAGCCGAACATCATCTCAGCTTGAGGGAACCGTTCCAGGTATCGTTCCTTGATTGCATCGTAGGATGGTGTATCGAGGGACAGCACTACTGCCTCGCCTTGGAGATTTATCCGTCGCAACGCCAGCGGGTTTTTCTCAGGTTCATCAGGTTCGGCGATGAACAGCGACACTCGTGAACCAGCCAGCAGATGTTGGGTATGGAGTGCCAGGCGGCTGAGATGGAGATAGGCTCTGGTCCAGTCGGATCCGAACACATAGGGCACATGTGATCCAAATGGTCGTCCGGCTCGCATCGTGAGCAGCACGGCAGTGCGGACCTCTTCCGCCAGTGCCGACCATGCGTCGTGAACGTTTTCACTGGTCAACACGGTTGCCATGGGCAATGGTTCTCCCGGTTTTCAGTTAAGGTAAGGTCTGTCATACGACGGAGCGTCAATCAACATACCATCCGTCAGAAGGAATCACTACCGTGGCACTCGTGTCGAAGCGAATTCCATCTGCCTCTTGACTCACTTCAGTGTGAGGCCTATGGTACCAAAGTGGGAGGAGTTAACGCCCCGAGGGAATATGGTTCAAAAGGGGGTCGAGTGAAAGAGGATGGTGTGCAAGCCCAGCTTTGACTGGGAAGCCTAAAGTCCTCCCAAGATCTCCGCCGTACCTGATCGTCCTCGGTTAGGTGCGTGCTCCTCCCACCCTATGCGCTCCTCCGTGCTCCCCTTCTTCCGAGCCATTGTTCTCTTGCGTGGCCTCTATCCAATTACGAGAAGTTACGTGCACAACTGGAAGCACCTGCTATACTTTGTTCGGTTGATGCACCCTGTGGGTTATGCGGTCCTCCTCCATCATGAACGTGTTTCTCCTGAGCATAGTGGCCGGCCTGCTCTTATGCCCGATCGTGAGCTATGCCGAGCTCTATAAATGGATCGATGAACAGGGGGCTCTCCACATTACTGATGCACCGCCTGCCGGTACGCACAAGAAATCCAATCTGACGGCGGTACCGGCTCCGCAATCTGCATTGTCGAAGAAGACCAGGGTTCGTTCCGCTGCACCCGAGCCGCCTCGTGCGGAGGCTCACCCGCTTCCGGCCCCCAGCGTGACTTCTCCAGTTAGTGAAGAACTCCCTATTCAGCTGACGATCGAAGGGCTCAACCCTTTTGAGGCCATGTTGACCAGTCCCTGGCAAGTCTTCGAGAGCAGTGAGAGGGACGCCAGAGCGCCAGTCCAATCGTGGAAGGATAAACAGGGTCTTGATCACGTTGTCGACGTGTTGCCGGTCGTGAAGAGCGGCGCAGAGGCGGGGAGCAAGACGAAAGACCCGTCTCCCTCAGGCTCCACACGCAAGGGTAAGGAGCAAGCTGCGGGTGTCTTGCGCTCAGGTCGCCAAGTAACAGAATGAAGCCATGATGATGGATGGGTGGACAGGACAGAAGATCAGAACCGTCGCATGGGCGACCGTTTTGTTCCTTCTCGCGTTGTCCCCGCAGAATGCGGCTGGGGCTGTCTCCAGAGCCTCTGCCGCATTCTCTGATGACGGCCGGCTCCTCCTAGTCCAAATGGAGGAGTTAGCGGTGTGGAATCTGGAGACGAAGACGCTTCTGGCAAAAATCCCAGACCTCCCCTGTCTACAGATCGCCTTGATGAAGCAAGAGGGGTGGGTACTGTGCGTGGGGCACAGCGTCACCATCTACGACTGGAAAAATCGCGTCGCCGTCGCCACGATCCCCTCAGAATCGCGCGAACCCTATCAGTTGCTTGCCTACTCGAGTGAGACCGATCAGCTGATTCTCCGTCATGGGGACGAGGCGGTCTCTGTCTGGCAGCTGGGCAAGAAGCTTATACCGCTGAAACATATCGCGCTGGATCAGAAGAAAGACCTGTCGTCGGTCGCAGCCTCTCCCGATGCCAGGCAATTGGCGATTGCGCAAGGTCATACGATCCATCTGTACGACTTGAGAGGGACGACCATTCGAGATGTGACCGTCGACGGCATTGTGCAGGAGCTTCTCTTTGCACCGAACAGCGCCACCCTTGCGGTGAACGTGAGTCGTGCCGTGCTGTTCATTGAGACAAGCGGAGCGACGGTCTCGGCTCGCACGACGTTGCCGAGTGCAGAGGGAACGGGGGCGCAGATGACGCTTCAGCGCTTCTCGCGTGACAGCCAGCGGGTGGTCGCTGAGAACGGTGAATCGAGTTATGCCTTGATTGATGTCGGCACAGGCAAGTTAGTCGCCTTGACGGAGTTTCTCTATGAGGACCATGAGAGGGGAGTGCGCGTGCCGAGCCATCTGCATACTGTCGATATCTCGGTCGATGGGGAGTATCTCGTCGGACAATCGGATCATCTCTCCACGCTCCAGATCTGGGACTTGTCGACGGGAACGATGTTGCCGGATCTGTGTGGACATGATTGCCGTCAAATGGGCACCCGTGTGGGACTGCTGAAATGGTCACCGGCCGGGGCCAAGGTGGTGATGGTGTTGCAGGGAGGTCTCAATCCAGAAGTGGATGGAAAGGTCTCCGTTTGGGATGTCTCGTCACATGCTCCAGAGCTGGTATTGGATCCAGGCCGGTCACAAGTCAAGGTCTTGGCAAAACGACCGGCGGCACAAGACCCGGTGCCGGTGGCCTCTCCTGCGCCGACTGCGGCGCCGGCGTTTGTTCATACAATGGCGGTGCGTGCAGTGGCAATTTCTCCTCGTGCAAACCAGCTTGTGACTACCAGTGATGACGGATTTTTGAAAATATGGGATCCTGGACAGGGCATGCTCTTGCGCGAACTGAAACTGCCTGTTCCGGCCAGTGCTCTCGCGTTCAGCTCCGATGGCGTTATCCTGGCGGTGGGAACCACCCAAGGGGAGATTCGTTTGTGGGAGACGCATAGCTGGCGAGAGTTTCCCCCTTATACAAGTGGAGAAGGACAGATCAACGCCTTGCAATTTCTTCCCGGCAATCGCTTTCTGGTCATTGCAGGAGAACAGCCACACGTGTCGGTCGTGGACCTCGTTTCCCGAACAGTAGTGAAAGAGCTGGTGCATAGCAGCCGGTCACTGGCCTGTGCTGGAAAGGCTTGTGTAAAGAAGGGAGCTGGGCAGGGGGAGATCGTCGAAGGGTTGAGCTTTTTGGATGGTACGGCGTGGCTCATGACAATCTCGCGAGCCGGTCGTCTCGTGTGGGACAGCGAGAGCTGGCGCGAGGTAGAGAAACCGGCCGGTATTCCGGAGGTCTGGTCCGGTCTGGGATGGAACCAGCCCCTTGTCTGGACGACCACGCGAACCCGCGATCCGAAATCCATGACGCTTGCGATTTGGGATCCCAAACACAACGCCGTGTGGGCCAGCCTGGACACCTTCACCAATCGAGATACGGAGATTGATCATGGACCGCCCATAGGGTTGGGGACAACCATGGCCGTCGATCCACAACAGCGATGGGCAGCGACTCGTGTGGGAGAGCGTATCTCCATCTGGGATCTGTCGGCCCGAACCAAACGGAAGACCTTTCATGTCAGGACGCCGTCCCATCTGTATTGGACGAGTGATGGGAAGCACTTGATCGTGTCGACGGTCAACCGAAAAATTCTGGTCTGGTCTCTTGAGACAATGGCCCCGGCACACTATCTGCGCGATCCCTCCGTCGCACGATAGAGTCATTCGTTTCCAGCACAGGTCTATTTCTGGTTCGGGCATTCGCCATCCGGTCCCATTGTTTCCGAATAAGTTTTGTGATACCACACAATCAACGCTAGTTTTCAAGAGAGGGTGAATGGCCACTAAGAAAGCATCCGCAGCAGAGGCTGAATCGAAATCTTCCGTTCCTCGCTCCACTCCCGAGCCAGTCGCGACCAAGAAAGCCGCAGCGAAACCGGCGGAACGGGTCACTGCGGTGGAGATGGGCGCTCGTCAGCGGGAAATTTCCGTTTCAGAATTTTTCACCAAGAACCGGCACCTGCTCGGCTTCGACAACCCACGCAAGGCACTGCTGACCTGTGTAAAAGAAGCAGTCGATAACGCGCTCGATGCCTGCGAAGAGGCGGGGATTCTCCCCGACGTGACGGTCCGACTTGAGGTGGTGTCGAACGGGCAACCGGTTGCGGCAAGCCAAGCGAACCGGTTTCGTGTGACGGTCACCGACAATGGACCCGGTATCGTTCGCCAACAGATTCCTCGGATCTTTGCGAAGCTGCTGTATGGGTCAAAGTTTCATCGCTTGCGGATGAGCCGTGGGCAACAGGGCATCGGAATTTCCGCAGCCGGCATGTATGGGCAGCTGACGACCGGCAAACCGGTCAAGATTATTTCCCGCATCGGACCGAAGGCTGCCGCGCATTTCTTTGAAGTCCAGATCGATACGAAAAAGAATGAGCCGTTGGTTCATGAAAATAAGCAGATTGATTGGGAGCAGCCACGCGGCACGCAAGTCTCGCTGGAAGTGGAAGGGAAGTATCAGAAGGGGCGTGCATCGGTCGATGAATGGTTGGAACAGACCTCGATCGCCAATCCCCACGTCAAACTGATCTATCATACGCCGGAAGGGGAAACGAAAGAATACGCGCGCACCTATCATGAGCTCCCGCCGCAACCACGCGAGATCAAGCCGCACCCCTATGGGATTGAGTTCGGCATGTTGCTCAAGATGCTGCAGGATACGAAGAGCCACACAGTTGCCGGATTTCTTGAGAGCGATTTTTGTCGGGTGTCTACGCAGATCGCCGAGGAGATTTGCAAGGCGGCAAAGGTATCACCTGAGGCTAAGCCACGCGAGCTCAAGGGACCTGTGGCCGAAACCCTCTACAAGACGCTCCAAGAGACGAAGCTCATGGCGCCGCCCACCAATTGCATTTCACCGATCGGCGAGAAGGCCATTCTTTCAGGACTCTATAAGCAAATTAAGGGTGAGTTTTATACGGCGGTCAGTCGGCCGCCGGCCGTCTATCGTGGGAATCCCTTCATCATCGAGGCCGGACTGGCCTATGGCAACAGGCCACAAGATCAGCACAAGCCACAGCAGCCGACCATGCCGAAAGCCGAGGGGGAGGGCGAGGAGGAAGATTCAGAGCTTGCGCGCGTGATTCGGTACGCGAATCGCGTGCCCCTGTTGTATCAGCAATCAGCCTGCTCGACTTTCAAAGCCGTACTCAGCACGACGTGGAAGAACTATGGGCTGAGTCAGTCGCGTGGAGCCTTGCCTGGTGGGCCGATGGTGATCTTCGTGCATATGGCATCGGTGTGGGTGCCGTTTACAAGCGAGTCCAAAGAAGCGATCGCTGATTACGATGAGATTCAAAAAGAAATCACGCTGGCACTTCGTGAGTGTGGCCGGAGACTTGGCCTGTTCGTACGTCGTCGAGAACGGGCTGCGAGCGAATTCCGACGACGAAATATCTTTGAGCTGTATATCGAAGAAGTCGTTGAGGCCTGCAATCGGCTCAAGGGAGGCAAATTACCAAAAGAAAAATTAAAGGCGCAGCTTCAGAAGATCGCTTCCACCCGCACCGGCGGCCAGAAAACTGACCAGGCCTTGGGTAAGACCGGGACCGGGCCTGAAGGACTGCCGCATTCCATCATCGTCACAGCTGAAGGCATCGAAGGGGAGACTGCGGTGGCCAGTCAAGTTGAGGCTGATCAAGCGGGAGCGGCGCCGAAAGCCACATCGGACTTGCTGGGGGAGATACCGTCTGTTAGTGCGCCGCCTTCGAAAGAACAAGCGGTCAACGTACATCATGCTGAGAAATCACTGAAGAAGGTAGCCGTGAAATCTGAGCAGACCACGTTCCTGGCAGCCAAGTCTGGTTTAAAAAGGAAGCCGGCTAAGCCGGGGAAGTCCACCGCTTCTCGGAAACATAAATAGGACATCATGACGACCAAGACAAAGCAACCCACCGTGGTCGAGAAAAAGTTAATCAGTCTGGCGGATATCGTCATCCAAGCGGCCGAGCGGTCGAAGGATCCAACGCTTCAGATCCCGATTCGTGCCCTCTCGAATGTGTCCTTCAACGAACGGAAGGGCCTCATCGAGATGGGGAACAAGAAACAGGAACGGTCGTTCTTCAACGTCGGTATGGCGAAGCGATTCATGCAGACGGTCCTGGTCGCGGATGCGCTCTCCGAGTTGCAGCGCGCCGATCTCACGACGTCGCTTCGAGAAATTTACTACCGCACGAAACACACGATCAAAGATTCTCACGAGAATACCTTCGATGCCCAGGACGAATCCGATCCGGTCATTGAAGATCTCGAGGTGTCGCTCGCCGCGCTTCGCGAGGAGCTCCATGTCAGTGCCGAAAATCGAGGCAGCATCGTAGGGCCGGTGATCTTCGGTGATGACGGCGACCGTGTCGATTGTTCAAAGCTCGGCAAGGGCGGCTACTCTGTCCCCTCGATCGTTGAGCCGGAGTATCTGGAGATTCGGCGTTGTACGGCGGACTTCGTGTTGCTCGTTGAGAAGGGCACGCAGTGGAACAGGCTCTCGGAGGACAAGTTCTGGCGTCGTTATAACTGCATCCTCCTGACCGGAAACGGTCAGCCTCCTCGGGGTGTGCGGCGCTTAGCCTGTCGGCTGCACGAGGAACATCGACTTCCGGTTTATGTGCTGGTCGATAACGATCCCTGGGGGTACTACATCTATTCTGTGGTCAAGCAGGGGTCGATCAATCTGGCCTTCGAGAGCGAACGGATGGCGATTCCCAAAGCCAAGTTCGTGGGCTTGTCAAGTGCCGATCCGGAAAACTATGAACTGCCGCGCAATGTCGGCATCAAGCTCAACGACAAGGATATTGCCCGTGCGAAGGAATTATTGAACTACCAGTGGTTCAAGAAGCCGGCCTGGCAGGCGGAGATTAAGCGCATGCTGGCGAGTGGGTTAAAATATGAACTCGATGCGCTGGCCAACAAAGATTTCCAGTATCTGACCAAGAAATACCTGCCGAAGAAGCTTCAGGAACGGGATTGGTTGGATTAGCCTGCACTATTCATGAGCGCTTCTACTACAACCGCCGATACGCTGCTGCGACAAGCCTGGCCGTGGTTTTATCATGGCCAGGCGGACAGGCTCGCCCTTCGCGATCTCAACATGCTGTTTCAAGTATGCTTCGGTCTCTCAGCGCTCCGTGTGCCCGCCTCGCATGGCGTCCTGGCGGTTTCATTACGAACCGTCATGAATAATGCGGGCTAGCCTCCTTCTGTGAACCGGTAATACCGTGCATTAGCCATGAAGCAACTACCTGCCTGGACCGCGCCCCTTCGTGAATGGCAGCAACGAGCCCTGTCTGCGGTCTGTGCCAATCAGTCGAAAGACTTTCTGGCGATGGCTACCCCTGCCGCGGGTAAGACTCGCTTTGCCCTACGCGTCGCGCACGAGTTTATGACCAAACAGGCGGCGGTCCGGGTGCTGGTCGTCTGTCCGACGAATCATCTCCGCACGCAATGGTCGGAAGCCGCAGGGAAGATCGGGCTGCAGCTCGATCCGACTCTGACCAACGATCAACCGGCGGAAGCCTCCGACTATCATGGTGCGGTGGTCACCTACCAGCAAGTTTGTCTGGCTCCGGAGATCTTTCAGCGGGTCTGCAAGAGCAGAAACACCCTGCTTATCTTTGATGAGCTACATCATGCCGGTGACGGGAAGAACTGGGGGAAGGCGCTTCGCTCGGCATTCGAGCCGGCGGTGTTTCGGCTGATTTTGTCCGGTACACCGTTCCGGTCGGATAACAATCCGATTCCGTTTATTCGATATGAGCATGACGAAAGCCGAGCCGATTTTGCCTATGGGTATACCGAAGCGATCCGTGACAATGTCTGTCGGCCGATCGTCTTCCCAAGCTATGAGGGTGAGCTGAGCTGGTTGTCCGACGGCCGTGAACATCAGGCGACGTTTCAGGACGGGTTAAAGTTCAATCGGCAGCGTGAACGGTTGAAAACGGCACTGCTGCAAGACACCTGGCTCGGCCCCGTCATCACCGATGCCCATGCCCAACTGACACGCCTTCGGAAAGAAGAGCAATCGGATGCCGGTGGATTGATCGTCTGTATGGATCAGGACCATGCACGTTGGGTGGCAGAGCTGGTTGCCCGCGTGACCGGGACGAAGGCAGAGGTGGCGGTGTCGGATGATCCGGCTGCTTCGCGTACCATCGAAGAGTTTGCCACGCATAAGAAGCAACAATGGTTGGTGGCGGTCAACATGGTCAGTGAAGGTGTCGACATTCCAAGACTCCGTGTCGGCGTGTATGGCACGAACGTGATCACGGAAATGTATTTCCGGCAGGTCGTAGGCCGGTTCGTTCGAATGCAGGAAGGGTTGCCGAAGCCGCAACGGGCGTGGCTCTATCTGCCGAAAGATCCTGTCTTGGTGCACTATGCCAAGCAGATCAAGGCGGAGCGCGATCATGTATTGGAAGAGATCATGCCGGCAGGGCAACGGGATCTCTTTGGGCGGGTGACAGTCTCGACGAATGAGTATGTGCCTTTGATGGCCGTGGCTCGGATGGATAGCCTAATTGGGGAAGAGGAGACGCGAGCGGAAGGTGATACGGCTGTCATGACGGAACCAGCGGTCTCGCTCTATGAACAGAAACAAGACCTACGAGATCTTCATCGTTTGCTTGTCAGCGCTGTGTCCAGAACCAGCGGCATTGATCATCGCCGCCTGAATGCCGAACTCATTGCCCGCACAGGGAGCCGGGTCGATCAAGCAACGGTGGAACAGCTCAAGAAGCGCATTCAATTACTCGAGAAGTGGAAGGATCGGGGGTACGATGGAAAACGGTGATCGAACTTCAGGGGAAGGCTACTCCAAGGGATGATGAACTGACAGGCCAGGGAAGCGATGATAGTCATGATCAGTGCTGACCCATTCACTACCGCTTTCAATCGCCAAGGCAGCGAAAAAGGCGTCGGGGACAAGGTTGCCTTTAACATCTGTCGTGGTACAGAGGCGAGAGAAGATGTCCCAGTGACGTGGCCCAGGATTGATGATCGTACAGTTGGGTTGGTTGCGTAGCTCCGTAACAAAAGCCATGGCCTTTGCCATCGTGCTTGGGGGGTGAAAGACCTGTGGGTGGGTCACCACGCGAAGAAACCCGCTCAGGACTAAATCAGCTAATCCATAAGGATGATCAGAGTTTATTAGCTGTTCAAGCCAGCGGCGATAGGATAGATGGTCTGGCGAATCCTCCCGATGAGCATAGACGAGCACATTGACATCAAGAAGAACCACGAGGTTGTTCCATAAAAGCAAGGAGAGCCGCTGAATCGTTCAAATCGATGCCGGGGCGAACTCCATGGCCAGCGACTGTCGTAAGCTTCACTGGCTTTCTGGCTTGTTTACTGGTTGTCTGACGTGCCAGTGTCTGCCGCAGTGCATCTTCAATGACGGCAGTCAGTGATTTGCCCGTGTCGTGGGCCAAGCGCTTGGCCGACTTGAGTAGTTGATCGTCTAGCCGAATTGTGGTGCGCATGCATCAAAGCATACCGGCGAGGCATCAATATGTCAAACGAGAATGTAAGCGCATGTAGAATGAGGGCGTAGGTGAGAGGTTAGCCTGGGGAACGCGTCATGACCATGTTGCCGCAATGCAGAACTGATTGCACGTACGGAAAGCCAGGTCGATCAAGCGAAGGGTGAACAGGTCAAGAAACGGATTCAATTGCTCGAGAAGTGGAAAGAGCGGGGGTATGACGGAAAACGGTGACGCCCATGCTTAATGCATCGCTCCGGAAAGCCTGAGTAAGGCAGATCGAATATAGGAGACCTGTTCTTGGTATTCAGCCGTTCTAGGGAATAGCTTGAGCGCCTTCTTATATTCCTTCCTTGCCGTTACTAACTCCCTCTTTTCCTCCAACGACATGGCCAAAGCGTAGCGGGCTGCCCCTTCGTTGGGATCCAGGCGCAAGACAGCACGATACTCTGCAATCGCTTCATCAAGGTCCCCATCTTCTTCAGCTCGTTTCCAAGTTTGAAATGTGCACTCACATGGCCTGCATCGAGGCGCAAAACGGTCCGATATTCGGCCATCGCTCCCTTAAGGTCTCCTTTCCTTTGAAGCGCAAACGCGAGGTTGGAATGAGCGCATACGTCCCTGGGATTGAGACCGACGTCGAGGCGGTGCTCGGCAATTGCACCATCAAGATCGCCCTTCTTCATCAGCTCCTTTGCGAGATGGAAATGGCCGCCCAAGTGGCTCATGAAATCGTTCCTAGCCCGAGACTCTCAGTATAGTTCTATATATCGGTATCCGAATAATCAAAGAATGGCAAAGCATTTGAGCGACAATGCAAGCTACCAGGAGCAGTCAAGACCTAGAAAAGAGGTAGGTGCTAGGGCGGTTGATCAGTTTGTACCGACTTCTTTCTCGCGGAGATGTTTGTCAAACACGAATGGTCCAAACGGGAGAAGTGACGCCACAAATGCATAGAACGAAAACCTGTTGTCCCATTGATAGGTGGTTCGCAATTTGGTCAACTGGCCGATGTAGAGTAGAAACAAGATTCCGTGAATTGCTCCCACGACGGTCACCACCCTCGGCATGCCCATCACGTACTTCATCGGCATCGCGATACATAGCAACACAAGAAAGGAGCTACCTTCGGCCAAGGCAGTCATCCTAAATCTTCGGATTTTACCCATAAGTGACGCGTTTTCGTTTCACCATTGCCAATGGATAGCAGGTGGGCATTGTCGGAGACTTCTGATCAACTGTCAACGAGGCGTCATCTTGCGCGGTCTTTTATCGAGCGGTGGCGTCGGGAAGTTAGCTGATCCGTGGTCAGTCGAGAGGGAGGAACTCAACCTCAGCCATCACACCGCGGTGAGGGGGGTGAAGGTAAACTATGTGACTCCCATGCTCTTTGTTACACCGCGTCCTTGTTTTCTGGAGTAAGTTTGACCACTTTATGGATTGTTGGCTATAGTGGCATATAGTGAGCTGTGCTGATTCTTCGTGAAAGGAGAAGCTCGATGCGTATGATGAAGGTGGCCGCCGATCGGCACATCGTGCTTCCCAAGCGACTGTTTCAGCCTGATGATACAGTTCTTGTGATGGCCGAAGGCGATACCGTGGTCATCAAGAAAGTGCGTCCGCGACTCTCGTCACTCGCCCTGCGTGCTCGAGGCCGTGCCCTCCCGATGAAGGTTGTGGTGCGTGAAGTGCAAGCCTATCGGAAACGTCGCCGCTCCGCATGAGGGTTGTTGCCGATACGAATGTCATCGTATCGGCCATGCTCTGGATCGGTAGTCCTCATAGAATCCTGGTCGCTGCGGAAGACGATCGCCTGACTCTGTATACCTCTCCTGCACTTCTCCGTGAACTCACAGGAGTCTTAACCCGTCCCAAGTTTGCTTCACGGCTTCGCGAGCTACAGGTCAGCGCCTCAGGCGTGTTGTCGCTAACGACCCAGCGGATGATGAAGTGCTTGCTTGTGCGCTGGCCGCGCGAGCCCACTATATTGTGAGTGGAGATTCCGATCTCCTTCGATTGCGGTCGTTCCGAGGAATTGTAATCCTTTCACCAGGCACATTTGTTAAACAGAAACTCTCCAGTCTAGTCTGATCTCCGCAGAGTAGCGTCAGCGTCGTAGGCTGGCCAACTTTCTCAGAAGCACGCCATCTTGTTAACGAGTGTTTGGAACGGGGAGTCGGCTGATCCGTGGTCGGTCGAGAGGTAGGAACTCAATCTCGGCCACCACGCCGCGGTGGTCGGATGGCCAGATCGCATCACCATTCGGGAGGCTGCCTGGTTGGTCAAAGGCCAGCGCGCTCGAGTGCACAACGGGAGTACTCCCCGTGCCTTCGTCCAGGACGAAAATAAAATCGACGCGACGATCGGTGGTGGGCCAATCAACGTAGATGTTCTGCCAGACGGTTCCACCCGATACGCCTGGATTTGCCGCCCGGAAGACGTCGATGAGTCCCGGCTCTTTTTGCCATCCCATGAGGACCGGGGATTGCTCGCCCGCATTCAAGTCGCCCATGAGGATGGCGCGTCCTGTTCCTTGATGTTCTCGGAACAACTCGCCGACTCGTTGGAGCTGGCAGTCATCTCCTTTTGCGGTGTGGGCGGAAAAGATCTGGACTGGTCCATCCGGCGCGGTGATCTCAGCCCGTAAGAGAATGCGAGGGTCCAGTCGACGCTGGCAGCGAGGCAGGTCGTAGACCTCCGAGGCGGCAATCGGATACCGACTCAAGATAGCCGATCCTTCCTTGAAGCCGATGGTTGCGGTGATGAGCTTATCGAGCAAACTGAGGCCGAAGATCCGTTCTGTGGCCGGCGCGAATACCATCTGATACCCTAGCGCCTCGGCGATCCGTTGCGGCACATTGCCATGCTTCCGGCTCTCTGAGGCTTCTTGAAGTGCGATGATATCGGGCTGCAACCGCCGCAATTCTTGAATAGTCATCTCCAACCGCTCTTCGAGGTGCGTGCCACTTTCGAAGAATCCCGACCATCCTCCATCGTGTAGCAGATTGTAAGTGAGGACACGCAGGCGAGACGAGGCATCTTGGCCAGGCTCAGCCATTGACGGCAACGGGAAGAGTCCAAGTATGGCGGTAAGCCAGAGGAAGATATGAAAAATACGGCGAAACATCTCTCAATACCATACGCCGATTCCATTAAGCTTTCCAGCGGTCAAAGATGCTCTCTGAGTGCGGAAAAGATGATCTCAATGCCTCCAGAAGGTACTTCGACAAGCCTGTTGTGAACCACTTAGAATGGCCGACCACCAGTGCATTTCCGGAAGGCGACAGTGGACCGTCCTTGCGCAGACTTTTGAGCGGGTGCTAAGATCCGAGCATCAGAATAGTTTAAAACCGGTGCGGAAACATCATGCCAAACATTACGTTACTTGTGTCGCCTAGTTGTGGGGCCTGCCCATCAGCGAAGAGTTTGTGGAAGCAATTGAAGGTGAAATACAGTTTTTCTTATCGGGAAGTGGATATCACCACGAAAGACGGGCAGGAGTTGGCTGATCGGCATTCTGTGCGGGCTGTGCCCGCGACGATCATCGACGGGAAACTGACCTTCGTCGGCGTGCCGAGCCGCGAGAGCGCGGAAAAGGCGCTCCAATTGAAAATGAAACAACGGGAAGAAGGGTAGAGGCGTCATGGAAGAAGAGGATTTTGAGCTGCCAGATCTTCCCCGGATTGATAAGGGCCCTCCTCCCGACTGTCCAATCTGCGGCGACCCCATGTCATTCATCGATGGAGACTGGGCCTGTGTCGATTGCAACGGAGAGCTCTTGGGCCCGGAGACTGGGTAGCGTACAATGACTCGCCATGCTGCGGGTTATCACTGGTCGCTTCCATCCATCCCTCGAGTCCTCTCTCGTTGCCCAGCTCCATCAGGCACAGACTGGCAATCCATTCGCCCAGGTTGCGATTCTTGTCCCATCAAGCACGTTAGTCGCTCGCCTCAAACGGCTCCTTAGTGTTGAGCAGAACTGCGCGCTGCTCAATGTGCACCTTCTTACCTTTCACCAGTTCGCCCTTCGCCTCGCTGATGAGATCCATGGTCAGGATCGGGCGACAAGAATTCGTCTTGTTGACGATCTGTTTTTCGAGCAGCTCATCCGCTATCTCACAAGGAATCGCTCTTCTGGGTTAGCACCACTTCAACGGATCGGACATGCCTCCGGGACATGGGGAGCCCTCTGGTCGAGTATTCGTGACCTGAAGGACGCCGGAGTTGATCCTGCTGCAGCCATCCAAGGTGCTACGGAAGGCTATTTCGGCCAAGATGAATCCGATCAACTCCAAGCCCTCTTCTCCTTATATGCAGCCGTGGAGGAGGTGGGCACGACACTTGGGGTGGGGACGGATGATGATTTTGCTGAGTCGTTGATTCCATTCGTTCCATCGTCTCCCTTCCTGGCCTCACTGACGCATCTGTTCTATTACGGATTTTACGATCTCACGCAGGTGCAGCTCTCGCTGCTTGAAACAGTGCGTGCAACCGTCCAGACCACATTATTTTTCCCCCTGGAGCAGAACAGCGCCTACACGTTCGCGCAACGCTTCTTCGATCGGCATATCAACCCGCTGGTTGCAGGTCCGCATGTTTGTGTCCTATCGCCACCGCGAGATGTCGATATTGGTGGCAGCTCTGTGACGTTGTCGATCTCCAGCGTCATCGGGGCGGAAGAGGAATTGGCATTCACCTGTCGTCAGATCCTCGACCTCGTCGAGACGAACGGCTACCGATTTGACGAGATCGGCGTCGTAGCCAGGACGTTGGATCCCTACAGCGGGTTGTTGAGAAGCGTGTTCGATCGGCATTGTATTCCCTTCGTGACGAATGGAGGCACTCCGCTGATCCATGAGCCGCTCTCCAAGCTTCTCTTGCAGCTGGCGTCCCTGCCCATCAACAATTTCTATGGCACGACGGTTCTCGACATCATTAGCTCGCCGCTCTATCGCTCGTCCGAGCCACTAGAGGGGAACCCCCACTATCGACCTGAACAATGGAAGGCCATGGTCTCTGCTCTCCGTATCACCCATGGCCGTGGTGAATGGGAGCGGGTGAAACGGGCGAGCCAGTCCATGCTGACGCTGCAAGATGAAACGGATGAGGAGATTCAGGGAGGATCGCTGGATGTGGCACCGGAAGTGGCGGCTTTGTGCTGGCAGGTCGTTGAAGAATTGTTCCAATCCTGTGAAGCGGTGCCGATCCAGGCGACGATCCGAGAACACGTGGACGCGCTTGAACAGCTGGTTTCCCGCCATCTGTCTCGTCAGGAGGCTGGGGGCTCAGAAACGAAAAGCCCTGGTGATACGGGATTCAACTCCATTTGGCAGGCTATCGAACAGACTTGGGAGGGGCTACGGTCGCTCGATGTGCTGGGGGAAGAACTCTCTTGGGCTGAATTTGTTGGACTGCTGCAGCATGCGGTGGAGCGTGCTTCTGTGCCGGTGAGTTCCGTCTCCAATCAAGGTGTGACCATACTCGATGCGATGGCCGCCCGCGGGACGCCTTTCAGGGCGTTGTTTGTCATCGGGCTGAATGAAAAACACTTTCCCCGTTATATTCGCGAGGATCCCTTTCTGCGTGACCGTCATCGTGCGGTCCTCGATAGCACGCTCGGGTTTAAGATCGATGAAAAACTAGCCGGTTACGATGAGGAGACGTTGCTGTTCACCCTGCTCTGTCAGGCTGCAACCCAGCGATTGTTTCTGTCGTATCAACGGGCCGATGAAAATGGGCGTGTATCCGTGGTCTCGCCCTATGTCGAGCAGGGCTCTCGGCAGCTCGGTCAGCTTGAGTGTCCGGTAGAGACGGTTCCACGCCGCCTAACAGATCGAGTGGCCCAGCGACCTGCGATACGCCGGTATCTTCCTCCCAGGGATTTAGTGAGATGGATAGTGCTGCAAGGGCAGGATCCGGCTTCGTTCTTTCAGGCCATGGGAGAAGATGGTGAGTTGTGGAGTCATGCGATGGTGGCCGTGGCGGCTATCGAACAGGATGTGCCGTCGCTCACACCGTTCGATGGGCAGACCGGGCCGCTCCCATCCCATTGGTCACGGATGATGCGACGAGGGGTGGCTCCGACCCCGCTTGAACGGTATGCCCGCTGTCCTTTCCAGTATTTCGGGACGGACGTGCTACATCTCGAACCGGTTCGTTTGGCGATAGGGAAAGAACCCGATGCCCTGGTGTTGGGCATTCTGCTCCACTCGGCACTGCGCTGTGCGTATGAATCGCTGGTTGAAAAGGGATGGCCTGCCACTGCCTTGCCGGGCGACACTATTCGCCGAGTCGTTGAGGAGGCTGTGGTATGGGCGGCTGCAGAGTGCGAGAGTAGGTATCCACCCGGGCATTTTCTCTTGTGGGAATTTGCGAAGGAACAGGCCGTTACCTTAGTACTCGCAACAATTTCTTCCGATCAAGTGGCCTATGCGGAGCAGCCTTACCAGCCGATCGCCTTTGAACAGGAGGCGTCCGGGATCTTGTCGCTTGTGGTCAAGGAGGAATCAGTCGGTCTGAAGATTCAAGGCCGTCTGGACCGTCTCGACCGACATCGAGACAGCGGAATCTTGCGAATCATCGATTACAAATACAAGACCGGCAGCGCCATGAAGACGGAGGACCGGAATCTTCGCCAGTCGGCGGTTCGAGGCTATCGGTTGCAGCCGCCGTTCTATGCTCGCCTGGACTTGGGTGAGCGAGGGACAACTGAAGGAGTGCAACTGCTCTTTGTGGCCCCAAACTGGTCAAAGCCAATCGATCGCTCGATGTTCACCACACGGGATTGGTCCGGCAACACGGGCGCGTTGCTCCAGGATACAATCGAGCGTCTGGTGACCGGCCTCAAGGCCGGCCAGTTCTTTATCCTGCCGGGCACCTATTGTGAGACGTGTGAGTACCGGGTGGCCTGTCGGCGTGAGCATCAGCTGACCTGGTGGCGGTCCTATCGTGCACCGGAATCCAAAGATCTTCGATCCTTGAGAACGATGAAGGTGCAGGATGAGTAATCAGCACGAGATTTCTGATCGTGCTGCTCGTGAGGGTGCTGAGACGACGTTCGACCGGAACGTGGTTGTGATTGCTGGGGCAGGAACCGGTAAGACGACGCTCTTGGTCAATCGTCTGGTGCATCTGGTGGCGAAAGAGCCACGCCCAGTGCCCATCACGCAGGTGGTCGCCCTCACGTTTACAAACAAAGCAGCGATGGAAATGAAAGTGCGCTTGCGTGAGCGACTGACGTGGCTGGCTGATCCGAGAACTGATGGGGCACGACTACAAGACGGTGGAGCCGTCTCGGCTCAGGATCTGCAAGAACGGTACGGGCTCACGAGAAGTGAGATCGCGGCGCGTGCCCGTGCTGGATTGGCCGATATCGAGAAAGCCCAAATCGGGACCTTGCATAGTTTTGCCGCGCACCTGCTGCGCTTGCATCCCTTGGAGAGCGGTGTCGATCCCGATTTTCAAGAAGACGATGGCTTGCGATTCGAAGAACATTTCACGCAAGCGTGGGATGTGTGGATCGATCAGGAGTTGAGCCAACAAGGCTCGAACCATGATCAGTGGCGTCGCCTGCTGGGGGTGACGACTCTCGAAGAGGTCAAAACCCTTGCCCATGCACTCTGCAGCGAACTGGTGGATCTCAACGTTTTACAGTCACAGCTGGCCCAGGGCTCAGTCAATCCGAGTGTCATTCGGTGGGTTGGTGAACGTGCAGACAAGGCTCATGCATTACTGAAGACCTACGATCGTCCCAAACGACGAAAGATTGAGGAGATGCTTGGGGCCGGTCTCTCGTTGCTGACTCAGGTGGTGAACGAAGGCCCCTGCGCTCTCCAACGGCTGGATGTCTCGACTCGCGATTGGCTCAGCAAGGACCTCGGAAGTAAGGTCAAGGATTGGGATGAATCAGAGTTTCAAGAAGCCAAACGACTCATCGAAGTCAGTCAGTCCCTTTTGGATGTCGATCATCTGCTGTTCGGCGATTTGCTGAAGCTCCTTGGTCCCCTGGTTGAGTCGATCCGCTCATCTTTCGTGGACAAGGGGTGGTTGTCATTTGACGGTCTGTTGGCGAGGGCGAGGAGTCTCCTCCACGCGCATCCCAGAGTCAGGGAAGGGATCAAGCGAGAGTACCGGGCGGTGTTGGTCGATGAGTTTCAGGATACCGATCCGATTCAGTATGAAATCATTCTTGCGGTATCGGAGCAGCTCGGCTGTCATGAGACCGCATGGCAAGACATGAGGCTGGATCCCGGGAAGCTTTTTATTGTCGGCGATCCAAAACAGTCGATCTATGCCTTCCGTCGAGCAGACATTGAGGCCTTCGATCGGGTGGTCGACAAAATTAGCCAAGGCGGTGGTGTCATCCAAACGCTCACGACGAATTTTCGTAGCGCCGCAGCCGTGCTCAACCCAATCAACGACATCTTTGACCGACTCTTTGTCCAGCACCCACTCGTGCAACCGGCCAATGTCCGGCTTGAAGTTCGCCCACAACGTCGCCCTTCAACGATGGAGGCGGGAGTCCAGCTCTTGGTGACGACTCCAGCTGATGGGAATGAACCGTTTGATGCGGATCTTGCTGTGCGAGCCGAAGGGGAAGTGCTGGCGAGGTGGTTGAGGGATGAGATCCTCTCACGCCCCCATACTGTGGCAGGCCACGTCGCGTTGCTTTTTAGGAAGCTCACTCAGGCCGATGCCTATCTCGACGCCCTGCGCCGGCACAACATTCCCTATGTCATTGAAGGGGAAAAGCATTTTTATCGCCGCCAGGAAGTGATCGACCTGGTGAATATGCTGCGAGTGCTTGACCATCCGCAGGATCGCATTGCCCTGACGGGACTGTTGCGTTCCCCGTTAGGCGGTTTGACGGATCGCGAAGTGTTTGAATTCCATGAGGCCTCTCAATTGGAATATAGGCTCTGGACAAGTCTCGACTCGTTCGACCACCCGAGGGCTGCGGCGATTCGCCGTCTCTATGAACAATTGGATTGGCTTCATAAGGCTATTCCCTCGGTTCCACTGGCTGATGCGATCCAACAGATCTTCGATCGGCTCCCGCTCTTGGAGGCCGCGGCTGCTTCCCTGCATGGTGAACAGGCCGTCGCCAATTTGTTGAAAGTGAAACAAACCGCCGCCTCACTGTCCGAACGGGCCACGATGACGTTGAGTGCGTTCATCGAGTTGATGGTAACGCGATTGGACGAACAACCGGAAGAGGCAGAGAGTCCGTTGGCTGAAGCATCTTCCGATGCCGTACAAATCCTGACGATCCACAAGGCCAAGGGATTGGAGTTTCCGATCGTGGTCTTGCCGGGAATGCATCAAGGAACAGGACGGGACCGTACTGTGCCACATGTGGCATATGACTGGTCGAGCGGCATCTACGGATTGTCCCTCGGGTCAAAACGGACGATTGAGGCGGTCCTGGCTCAGGCAAAATTTGCTGTACGAGAAGAGGCCGAACGACGGCGAGTATTCTACGTTGGGATGACCAGGGCCAAGGAGCTGTTGGTGTTGTCTGGTGGGAAAGTGGCCCGATCGGTCGGGGAAACGACATTCCAATGGTTGCAGAAAATTGGCGACGGGCAGGTTGGCGAGATGACCACAGAGCAACTCTCGATTGGGGCAAGTATCATTCCCCATCGCATCGTGCATGCGCCGGAGCGAACCTGGCAGCGCCAGTCATGCTCATCTGAGGATCCGGCTATCTCGATCGATGTGACGTCAATCGCCAGACTGTGGCAGCAGCGGAGAGAACGGTGGAGTGTTGCCGGGGAGACCGACTGGCATCTGACACCCACTGCATTAGCTCGGCAAGCAAAGCCGCGCAAGCCTTTTCCCGCTCAAAACGGTCAGCTCCGTGACGTGGGACGACTGACAGGGATTGTCGCGCATCGGATCTTGGAGCGGTGGGAGTTCTCGTCACCACCGAGTGGATTAATTGAGCAGATCGATCCCGTCCTCCAACAGGTACTCCAATCGGAAGAACGGACTCTGCTCCCAGCCATGACGGACTCACTTCATGAACTGTTTACGACATTTGGGGCGTCACCTTTCTATGACAGGCTTCGGTCGTCCCAGATTGTGGGCCGTGAAGTTCCGTTCACTATGCCCTGGGGTGATCGGCAGGTCATGGAGGGGGTCATGGATCTTCTCTATCGATTGGACGGGGAGCTCTGGATCGCGGACTATAAGACGGATGTCGTTTCATCTGATCAGGCGGTAGGTCGAGCCGAGCAGTATCGACCGCAGGGAGAAGTTTACAAAGCAGCGGTGCGACAAAGCTTGAAACTGGAGCCGCGATTTCATTGTTTATTCTTGCGCTGTGCGATGGCTGTAGAGTTGTGAGTTGTAGATTGTGAGATGTTGAATATGGCCAGGCATGACCAGATGTCTTCCGAGGCTTTTGCCAAGCTGGTTCAACAGGCCATTGCCGACCTGCCGCCTCCCTATGCCCAATTGATGGAATCGATCGCCGTGGTGGTCGAGGAGGAGCCGCCGAAGGACGTTCTCGAAGATCTGGAGCTGGAGAGTGAGGACGACTTGCTTGGGCTCTATCAAGGCCACTCACTGGCGGCTGATTCATTTTTCAGGCCGGGAGGGGAGGCGCCACCTCAGATTTCGATCTACCGCGGGCCAATTCTCCGTCTCTGCGAGAGTCCGGAAGAAGTGGTTCAAGAAGTGTACGCCACCGTCGTTCATGAACTCGGCCACCATGTGGGCCTGGACGATGACGAGATGCCATATTAAACCAGTTTCGAGTTGCGAGTTTCGAAAACCGAAACTTAAGACTTGGCTGAGGGTGCGTAGGTGGGCGCAGCTTTGTAATAGCCCAAGATCAGCATGAGGATCCCGACCAGCACCATAGGGACTGAGAGGATCTGGCCCATGGTGATCGGTCCAAAAATGAACCCCAAGTGCTGATCCGGTTCACGGAACAGCTCGACGATGAGTCGGCTGAGGCCATACCCGGTGATGAAGGTCCAGAAGAGGGTGCCGGGTGGGGTCGGGCGGCGGTCGATCCACCAGAGTACCGTAAACAGCGTGAGTCCTTCCAGCGTCGCCTCATACAATTGGGAGGGATGGCGGCAGGCAGGCCCTCCCCCGGGAAAGACCATACACCAGTCGACATCGGTTGCCCGGCCGAAGAGCTCACCATTGATGAAATTCCCAATTCGTCCGCACCCCAAGCCGATCGGTGTTACGGAGGCCGCGAGGTCTGCCACGGTGTAGGCGGGAATCCCTTGCTTTCGGCTAAACCAGATCAGGGCGATGATCGTCCCCAGGAGCCCGCCGTGAAAGGACATTCCTCCTTCCCAAACTGCGAGAAGTTTCAGGGGGTTTTGGCTGTAGTATGAAAAGTTATAGAAGAGCGTATAGCCGATCCGTCCCCCAAGAAACACGCCGAAGGCGGCATAGACAACCATGTCATAGACCTGGTCCCTCCGGATTGCCAACTCCTTCCGGGTCACCTTCCGCTGAATGAGAAAATACGCGGTGGTGAGTCCGATCAGGTACATCAGCCCGTACCAGCGTAGCTGAATGGGGCCGAGGCCGACAATAACCGGATCAAGATTGGGATACGGGAGCGCTGCTGGGGGACCCATCAAGTTTTTTCCAAGACCGTCCGTTGCAAGAGCGTGCCGTTTTTTATAAAGGAACACGAACCAGCAGTCATGTGCCAGACTCTGAGGGAGCTAGGCAAGACTTGCCCGTGGATAATACGGAGGCTCACGTATCAATGCAAGTGCATCGGCCATGAGAAATCTTTAACGTTTCATGGTCGGCAAATCGGCTTCCATGGCGGTCAGGCAAGGATCCACAGGAGACAGCTGTTGGATTTCTGAGACGGCTGTCCCTAGATTTGTTGAGAAAAGGAGACCAAAAATTAGTCACTCCTCATTGACAAAAAACGCCCTCCGCGATTTTTCACGGAAATCTGCTTCGCAACGTCGCGTCCGACCCTGGCACGGAGCATGCTGATAGTTCCTCCAAGAGAAACGGGGTGCGAAGCGATCTTCCGGCTCATTCACCATCACGAGGAGGTTCACCATGTCGGAGCAGCAGAAGCAAGTCGCCAAGGTAGCTGCATTCATCGCTGGTGGGGCAGTCATTGGGGCAGGGCTTGGGCTCCTCTTTGCTCCACAAACCGGTGCAGAGACCCGTCGAACAATCAGCCGCTATGCTCGAAAGGCACAGGCGCAGACCAATCGCTGGGGACGGGCCGTCAAGTCAGGAATGGAAGAAGCGCTGAACCGTAAGGCTGAACAAGAGAAAAGTTGTGAAGCAGAACGGCCACAACTCGTTGCGATGATGAACTGATTGCCCCGACGATCATCGGTAGTAGCTCGGCCTGGCACCTCCCTCCGGCGGTGCCGGCTGCCTGCTACCGCTGGTCCGGGGGAATCTGGATGCTGATCGCTCCCGCCAGCGCTTCTACCTGAGCCCCTTCTCGGGGATATTTCGAGATATCCAGGAATCCTTTCGGACTTCCATGGCAGGTAAGCTAATCCTCTGAACAGTACAGCGGGGTCATGACCTTGAAGGGTTGTCCTGCCATGGACTGAGTGGTAAGCCGTAAGAGGACTATCCGTTCATGGGCATCCGGGGCATTGTGCAAAATTCTTGGGTCGAGGGCGGTCTGTTTGATTGTGACCTTCGATCTTGCGGAGAACTTCCGTGCTGCCTGGCTGCCGAAAGTAGCGGGGATGAAGTTCTTGTATCCGATTCCAGGCTAATCGACCACGAATTGGGCATCCGATACGACCTCCTTGCTTGCCAACAGCAGCAGCGTCAGCGATTCCTTGGTAAGGCTGTGGAAGTATGTCCCAAATCAATATGAGCTTGCTGGCGAAACTTGTCGATGACCTGCTATTCGAAGACCTCAGGAGTGAAGCTCTTGTCGCCTTTCCGTGGATCGTTGATCAACGGTTGGTTGTGCTCGATGACGACGCGTTCGGCATTGGACAAGGCTACCAGAAACTCGGCCGCTTATTTAGTTGTTCCCACTTTGGCGGGCTGCGACCATCCGTGCTCGATGATAGCGTCCGCAGGGATGTTCCGATTTCAGTGCATGGATCTGCCGCGCAATCGCCTCGTTTCGCTGAACAATGGTCGCTGAGGCCTGTAGAGTTATGCCCACACCTCCTCAGTACTTTTGAGTTCCAAGATCCGCTCGCCCACCAGCCTCTTGAGCCGGGCATTCTCGCGCCGCAGGCATGCTTCGCGTTCCGTTCGTTTGAGAACCTCAAGCCTCTTTGGAATGTCGGCTAGAAGTATCAGCTGTTCCGCGGCTAGCCAATCTTCCAAATCGTGTCCATCTTGCCGCCCGCGTCGTTCATATAGCGCGAAGGCTGCTGCCGCTACACACCGGTGATGCTGATTGCCTGATCCGTTCGGGCCGCCGATCGCCGTGGCTTCCGTATGAGCATCGCATTTCTGGATCAGATTTCTAGGCTTCATGGTCCCTCCTTGTACATTTCGCGTCCATTCAGGGATCCCTTTAACCAGAGTAATGATACAGCACCGCTTTTCTCCTCCTTGTGAACACACATGCTACGGTGCCGGTCGGTCGAAATATCTTTTCATGTTTTCCGGTTCATGTCCGGATCGCAATCGTGCCGGGCCAGGGCCGGATTCCGGCCCCAGCAGCCCTGCTCCAGGACCTATGGACGGAGACAGGGGGAATGTCGGTGAGCCAAGATCCGGACTTCGTGGTGGAATATGAGAGTCCGGTAGGGGGCCTGGTACACGTGAGGGATGTGACCCATTGTGCGCATTTGAAAAACCTGTGCTGCCGGGTGGCTCGGTGGGGTTTGTTCGATGATTGCCGTATGAGTCAGAAGATTGACCGTACAAGACGGCGCTTTCCGCCAGAAGGGACAGGAGAAAACTCAGTCCGAGGAAAATCGTTTTCATTGCGCCCCCTTTCTTCTCCCTCGTCGGACGCGACCGTCTATTGTAAGGAGGTATGGAGCGGCCGCGTCCGCCGATTCGAGAGCATAGGAAAAACAGTTCTTCGGTGCATAGTTCAGTCACTTGGTTCCAACAAGGATGAAGGAGTGCCGGGCACCAGATGAGTCTTCATGATTTCTTCTGCCAGGGATTCCGCACTGGTGAACTCAGTATTATAGACGTCGGTCTGATATTCCTCGGTGTCGGCTTTGGCCAGAGACGACCAGACGGATTGACCGACGTCGTTGACGTGGATTTTTGTGACCGTCGAGAGGCCGGGCCTGATTGGGTGCTCGCGCAGTTCCTCGGCATCCAGCGCGATCCGTACCGGCACCCGTTCGATGATATGGATAAAGTTACCGGTGGAGTTGTCCGGCGGCAGAAGCGCGAACGGGCTGCCGGTACCTGGCACCAAGCCCTCCACCGTGCCGCGAAACGTGTGTTTTCCGCCGTAGAGGCCCACGCGCACCTCGGCGTTTTGGCCCGGTCGAATGTCCACCAAGTCGGTTTCCCGCAAGTTGGCTTCTACCCAGAGATGGTCCAGCGGAACGATCGTCATGAGATTCGTGCCGGGCTTTACCCGGTCGCCGACCTGCGCCTTGCGTTTCGCCACGTATCCGGACGCCGGGGCTAGGATCTGCTGCCGCGCATATTCGAGATGGGCGTTGATGAACTCATGCTTCGCCAGCTCGACGGCCGGATGTTCCATCACTGTCGTGCCGCCGATCTGAGCATTGAGCGAGTCGTATTCAGCCTGTGTCTCACGGACATCGGCTTCCAACGCCAGCAATTGATCCAGGGCATTCTGTAGAATCTGTTTCGATACGGCTCCGCTGGGCATCGCTCGACGGTACCGGTTCAGGTCATGGCGGATCACGTCGTGTCTGGCCCTGCGCGCCGCCAATTTTTCCGCTAGTTGCCGTCGCGTAAAGAAAAGCGAGTTGATACGCCGGATCGCCTCGCCTAGCCGGCCGCGTGCCTGTCCCAGCGCCGCAGAGGCTTCATGTTCATCGAGCTTGACCAGCACATCGCCTCGATTCACGAACTGAGTTTCCTCGAACAGCACCTGGGTGATGATGCCGTTGGCCTGCGCCATTACCGGGACGAGGTTGCCGGTCACGTAGGCATTGTCCGTTTGAATCCAATGTCTGGCCGTCGTCCACCAGTATATTCCATAGGTCAGACCCGCAAGACCGAGCACGAGCGCCACGATCAACAGCCGCCGGTTGCGTTGCGTGTGCAGTGACTCGTCAATCAGCTGCGGTGACGGTGGGGGGATGGAATGGGTATTGCTCATAATGTTCAACTTGTCAGTTTCTCAGGCCTCTTCCCGGCATCAGGATTGTCGTATCCGCCGCCTAATGCCTCAATAAGATCGACCGCCGCTACCAGTTGATCGCTCTCCAGTGCCCGCAGAGCATATTCCTGTTCCAGGACCGGATAGCGATGGCGGAAGACTTCCCGGTCGTCGTCCAGTCCGGACACCACCCGCACTTTCGCGAGACGCCAGTCTTCGCTGAGCGACGTCACTAAACGGTGATGCGACTCCAGCATCTCACGCGTGGACTGCCAGGCGCTCAGACTGTCCGCAACTTCCCGCACGGCGTCGAGCAGTGTGTCGTTATACAGTTCTACCGCTGCGTCATACTCTGCCCGGTGCACCGCCAGTTCTCCCCGCAAGCGGCCGCCTTCGAAGATCGGCAAGCGCAAGCCCGGCGCCATGCCGTAGGAAAAGCTTTGTCCTGAAAATAGGAAATTCGCCAACTTATCGGCACCCTTGGTAAACGTCAGCGCATTGAAGCCGACGAAGGCGGTCAGGTCGATCGTCGGATAGAATTGTGTCCTTGCGACCTTCACCAACCGAGCGGCGGAGTAGGCACGGTACAGTGCTGTGGCCAAATCAGGCCGGTGGACCAATAGTCCGATCGAGAGGTGGTCAGGAACGGGCACTTGTTCAGGAATGGTTGCGGAGGGAGCTGTGAAGAGAGTCAACCCGTCGTCCGGTCCTTTGCCGATGAGGCGGGCGAGCAAATGACGTTGCATGTCCAATTGATCCCGAACCGAAGCCTGACGTTTGACCGCCGCCTCATAGTCGGCGATGGCTTGTTTCACCGCCAGGTCATTATCTAATCCCAGTTTGGAGCGAGTCTCCGCGAGCATCCTAAGATTGCGGCGCAGATCGACGATGGCGCGGACCAATTCCAGTTGATGATGAAGGGCATGGCCGCGAAAGTAGGCGCGTGCGATGCCGGTGGTTAGTCGGAGTCGGACTTCAGCCCGTTCCGCTTCTTCGGCTGCGGCCTGGCCGAGTGCGGCTTCGAGCGTCGCGCGATATTTTCCCCAGAAGTCGAATTCGTACCGAAAAGTGAGAGGGTTAACCATGCCGAGCAGAATGCGGGCTCCTGCGGTTTCTGGATTCAAGGCTGCGAATACTCCGCGTTGGGAGATGCGCTCGTAGGTGAGCGACGCGTCGGCATCCAGGAAGGGAAGCAGGCGTGCGCCTTCCACACGCACCAGTCCTTGCGCTTCCCGCAAGCGGGCCGAGGCCACCTTGAGCCCCGGGTTGTCGCGCAACGCCGTCTCCACCAGTTGGTTGAGTTCTGTGTTCTGGAATTGTTCCCACCAGCGGTCCTCCGGCCACTTTTGCAATCGGTTGGTGACCTCTTCAAGTGTTTCCTGTAACTCCGGCGCTACCATATAAGTCGCCGGTGGGTCTCCCTTCGGAATCCACCCGCAGCCCGTGACCGCAAGCATGACCGCCAGACACAGGCCCGAGATGCGTGTGGGGATGGTCGATCGGTCTAGCTTCACGGTTGCTCCATCATCTCTTCCGCCTGCAGCTCGCGGACCGCTTCCGCCGGATTCAGCACCGGTACGCGGCTGGAATGCGCGAACCAAACTAACGCCGCAATCCCCAGACAGAGATAGCTCGATAGGAGGAATGCATCATTCAAGGCAAGAATGCCGGCCTCTTGCTTGATGATCAGTTGCACCTTGCGTTGGACCATGATGGGATCAAAGCCCAGTGCTTGTAGCTTAGCCGTGAACTGGTTGAGCGGGTCATACGAAGCTGACATTCTCCCGCCGAAGTGGTCGCTGAGGTGCAATTGATGAAAGGGCAGGCGGCGGAAGAGGACGATTCCTTGCCAGGTAATTCCTATTGCTCCGGCCGCGATGCGAAGAATATTGGCCGTCTCTGCCGCGCGAAGCAGTTGTTCACCCGAGAGGCCGTGCAGTGTCAGGACGGTCAACGGCGTGAAAAATGAACCGAGGAAGATCCCCTCGAGCACCATCGGCCAAAAGATCTGGTCGTAAGAGTGGGGATCGTCGAAGAGACCGATCCAGTAAAACGTCGCGGCGAATCCTAAACCGTTCAAACAGGCCAACCATCGAACGTCCAGCCGTTTTGCGATTTCGTGCATCAGAACGATCGTGGGTATGCCCAACAGAACCATAGGCAGAAATACCAGACCGGCCAGTTCTGAGGAATAGCCCATTAACATCTGCAGTTGAACGACGAAGAGGGCGAGCAATCCTTGGATCGAAAGAAAACCCAAAACGAGACAGAGCAAGCCGACCGAGAAATTACGATGCGCGAATAATCGAAGATCTATCGCCGGATCGCGTTCTCCGAGCTCCCAGACAATCCAGACCGGGACAGCTACAATGACGACGACCAACATGCCGCATAACAGCGGATCATCGAACCAATCAAAGTCGTTTCCCCCGTTCAAAATTGTCAGGAGGCCGCCGAAGATTACGGCCAACAGGGAAAATCCAACTAGGTCGAACTGCTCGTGGCGAACATCATGACGTTTCCCATGGAATAAGGCGGCCACCAGGGCGACGATGGACCCGGCCAGGAGGATGTTGAGGTAAAACAGGGCACGCCAGTCCCAATGATCAGCAAGCCAACCACCGGTTGCCAGCCCCAGCGTAAAGGGCATCAATGTGAAAAATCCCCAGATTGCTAAACCCAACGGCTTCAGGTGATCGGGGTACTCCTTGAGCAGCAAGGATTGGCTCAGCGGCAAGGTGACGCCGCCGGCGAGACCGAGAAGGATGCGGGCAGACACGAAGCCTTCGATGCTGTCGACCGTTGCGCAGAATGCCGATGCAACAGCGTAGGCAATGAAGGCGAGGTTCAAGACGCGTGGTTCTCCATAATGGCCGGAGAGCCAGCGGGCGAGGGGAAAGCCCAGGGCGAGAGCGATCATGAAATTCGTCTGTGCCCACCTCCCGAAGCTGGGTAGCACGCCGCCTAAGTCTCCCACCGCATGCGGCTCCAGTGCGACGTATGAGCCGACATTGAACAGCACCACGATGTGGGCTAAGCCCAACACGAGGTTCAGGAGGATGAAGTGCCATCCGAGGCACCGAATCTCTGGATGATCACATGTTGTCATAAGAAGGCTCGTTCAACAGCCTGCGATGTGCTTGATGGTTCATCTGCTAAGATCTCCGGCATGACGGTCATCAGTGGTGAATCTGATAAGTCAGCCTATTCAGTTAGTGGAGTAGTAGAGCAAGGGCTGTGCCTTTTTAGCTGCATTGTCTCAACGTAATGATATTTCAGGCCTGCGAGTGGGTCTCTTCTTAACCAGTTAAAGAAAAGTCCTGAGAATCCACGATAGGTCGAGGTTCATCGTGGCCTCTACTCACGACGGATCGAGGCTCTTCTGATGCGAAGGGGATGGAGAGATACGGATGTGATAGGGGTGTGAGCGCTTCAGTTAGTGGTCGGTCGCTTTATCCCAAGCTGTTTCATTCTGCTGCGCAAGGTACTGGGTGGGATGCCGAGACGTGCTGCTGCTCCGTCGAGACCGTCGATGCGCCAAGCGGTCAATGACAGAGTCTGGAGAATGTGCCGACGTTCGAAATCCTTGAGGCCGGACGACGGTAGGCTGGTGAATGAGCTGTCCTGCAATCCCAGGAGGTGGTTATCGATCCGCAAGATCGATTCGTGTGAGAGGATCAAAGATCGCTCGATCACATTTGCCAATTCCCGGACGTTGCCCGGCCAAGAGTAGCGAACCAATCGTTGTAAGGAATCAGGATCGATATGCGTGCACGAACGGCAGAGTTTTACTGCGTACAGTTCAAGGAAGTATCGGGCTAATGACGGTATGTCTTCCGGACGTTCCCTCAGTGTAGGCAGTTGGATCGGAAACACGTTCAGACGATACAGAAGATCGGCCCGGAACGTACCGAGCTTGATCGCCTCAGAAAGATCGCGGTTTGTGGCGGCGATGATACGAACATCCACCCGAATCGGTTGCTTCCCACCCAAACGGTCAATCATTCCATCCTGCAAGACTCGCAGGAGTTTTGCCTGTGTTTCCAGAGGCATTTCGCCGATTTCATCCAAGAACAGTGTTCCTTCATGGGCCAGTTCGAATCGTCCTTCACGGGTTCGATCCGCTCCGGTAAATGCGCCGCGTTCGTGGCCGAATAATTCACTTTCAACCAGTCCAGCAGGGAAGGAGGCGCAATTTACGCGAACCATGGGTTTCCGGTGGCGGGGGCTCAAATCATGAATAGTTTGAGCGATCAATTCCTTGCCGGTACCTGTCTCACCCGTCAAGAGAACGGTCGTCGTCGTCGGGGCAACTCCGCGCGCGAGGGTCAATACATGTTGGAAGACGGTACTATCCCCAACCAATTTATTGATGTTCTTTGTGAGCCGCAGTTCCTCGTTCAAGTACACATTTTCTCTGGCAAGTTGGTTACGTAACAGATTGATTTGTTCATAGGCTTGGACGTGGTCGATCGCATAGGCGATCTGCATCCCCACCTGTGTGAGGAATTCGATATCGCCTGGATCAGGAACGCCCGATTCCCGAGTGCCGATATTGAGAATGCCGAGACATTGACCTTTCACGAGCAGCGGAAGATTAATCATCCGTCCGAGGCCTTCTTGGACGTATAGTTTGTCTTCAGGAAAGACTTGCTCGTTCTTGAGATCGGGGCGAATGTGCAGCGTTTTGTGTTCGTAGACCCATCCCATCCCGCTTCCGTGGCGAGGGACAACGGCATCGCGGCCAAGCGCGACCTGCGGGACCGTGGTGGCGAGGACATAAAACTGGAATGCATCGATCTGAGGATCGTACAGGGTGATTGATGCGCGGGCCCATGGGATGGCTTTGGTGATCTCCACCGTGATCGCTTCCCATAAGCTGCGCATGTCGCGCTGCGAGTTCAGCACGAGGGCGACGGACAAGAGTGCGCGATAGTTGCGTTCAATCTGATTCACTGACTTCCAGCTCCTGACGCTTCGATTCAATCACAGAAGAAACTGTCCTGTCCAGGCGTTGACATGCGGGAGTTGGCCTGAAGTAAGAACAGGTTCTAAATTGGATTGGCAGTCCAATGTCCGGCACTTGGATCCAGCACTCAGGTTGTAGCTGTATGACAAATAGAAAACGACGCTGATGATGTTTTGTCGGATTGAGATGGCCTTCCTGCTCAGTTCTCTACTCACTTTGGATGGTTGTGCCACTGCGGTCTCTCGCACGACGCGATTCCGCTTTGAGGCGTTAGAGAGCCGCTCTGGAGTTACGACTATCAGGTAGTTGATCGGGCTTTCCTCCTTGCCGCCGCTCGCCAGCACTATGGACAGTGGGCTCGGGGGTACCGCCGAGCTGTCTCCGGTTTCCGTCAGCTTGGCAAGACTCCTCGGGATACAGAGCGGCTTGGACAATGTTCTGGCCAAACAACGGGACCAGGGTGACAATGCCGGACGAAGCTCAGCACTCTTATGGCAACACCAACAAGTTATGAGCGGATTTCTCTCGTGTCCTTTGATGTTATTAGCACCGTCATAGAACTCGACTGCGAGGAAAATGAGCCGACCACGTCACGGATGGTCTCACTGAGGTGCGGCAGGACAAACAAGAATACAGCCTGACGGCCCAAGCGCTTGGCGTTCTTCTCCCGCAGCCTGCAGCTCTTGCCGTTGATGTTGAACCTGGCTACAGGATAGCGCCACCGATCAAGGATCGCGCTGGCCAAACTGAATCGTTAAAGACCTCGCCCCTGCCTGCGAAGCTTTAGTCGGCGTCTCATCGCTCCTCGTCGAAGTTCTAGCCCCGCTCGGTTATCGTTTGCAGAAAGCCATCGGCGGACATGGTGAAACCTGAAAAATCTGGTGTCTTCTTGGGGAAGACTCGCTTAAGCTAGCGCTTTCAGCCCCGCGTCACTTGAAGTGCCGAGCCTGCTTTCAGAGTTGTTTCGCGCAATGACTGGGCAGAGTGGATGGTTTGATCAACGGACGTGAGAAAGTGGCTGTAGGGCGCCTTGCGGCTATGCTAAAATCCGCCCTTCGCCGGAGTGGCGGAATAGGCAGACGCAAGGGACTTAAAATCCCTCGGGCTCAAAAGGCCCGTACCGGTTCGATCCCGGTCTCCGGCACCATAGTGATACAACAGGCCCGGTTCTTCCCCGAAGGGGTCGGCCGGCTCTTCGATGTTCAACGTACTGAATGAGGGATTCATGAGCGTCAAGACAGGAATGATAGCCGTCGGTGGTGCGGTACTGCTCGTCTCAGCCTTGGTTGGGGGAGCATGGGTCGTGACCGCGCCGCCGGACAACGTCGAGCCCTGGAAACAGAAGACCTGCGATGAACATGTACAACAGCTGGACATGCTGAATCGGTACAAATTGTTTTGGTCATTTGTCCAACGTCGGCAGGGGTTCAACGACTGCTTGAAACGGGTCGACGAGCTGGGTATGAAGCCACCATCTGAGTGACAACGAATTCCCGTGTTCTCCACACGGCAGGTCTGTCAGTGAGTGTCGCTTCCGTTGGCGCCACGTTTCTTCGTGGTGCTGTTCCAACATGCGTATGCTGAGGTTGTGCATGCCGTCCACTCGTAGGTTTTTTCGGACGTCTCCCGGAATTCTTCTCGTATTGATGTCTCTTCAGTTGTGGTGTGTAGGAGCGGTGTGTGCGGAGTGGCTGTTGGTCGATCGTAACGAGAAGGATGCGATCTACGTCGATTCGGAGAGCATCAGCCGGAACGGGGAGATCGTGAGGGCCTTAGTTTTAGATGATCTCAAGGCCGCCAGCACCAGAGGGCTGAGCACGTTCTTATCCACTCGTAACCAGGAGGAACACGATTGTTCTAAAGAACGGTTTCGTCTTGTGGCGATTGAGCGATTTGCTGGAAATATGGGGACCGGTCACTCGATCTATAAGAAATCGGGTGAGTCCAGCTGGGTGCCCATTTCCCGAGGGACACTTGCGCAGTCAGTGTGGAAATTTTTGTGCGGGAAAAAGTAGTGAAGCCTGAGCCTGCAAGTGCGCTGCATCACGGCGATACGCTGGTTCCTCCACACCTCCAACATTCAGAAAATTGACGTTCGTGTTGTTCGCCACACCCTGTGCATACCCAAGGGCCTGGGTTTGACGGCTGAGTAATCAGCTCTTCGTCGAGGACTTGCCGCGCCCGATAGGCGGCCTCGTCTTGGATGACCCACAGTTCAGGGAACACTTCAGTAAAAGGAATCTCTCCGGCCAAGCCGGATGAACGCTGGTTCTTGATCAGGCACCGGATGCCGGCCTGCTCAAGCTGCTCCTTGCGCATTTCAACTTCGAAGAGATGCTGAGAGACGAAGATCTTTTTCATCCGGCTCCTGCAGCTGCACGTGGCAGTTCTCAAGGAACAGATGCTTACCGAAGGACGCGCTTTTTCACAACTTCGTGCGGAATAGACCTCCCTTCATCAGCAGCCTGGACGCCGGCCTCAATCTTTTTGCGGACGAAGATTTCGAACATGATATCGTCCTACGTGGCTTTCTCAGATAGGTTCTCTCTCATACCGAAAGCCTGTTTCTTAGGGGCGGCATCGGAGATCTCATGGACGATCAGCTTAGAGCCTAGGCCCTGCCTGATCCGGAGTCAAGAATTCCATACGTGAGGCTCCAAGCGGTTGTCGAACAATAGAGCTAAAGTACAAGGGAAGGCAGAGAGTTCAAAGAACATCCCCGCAGATTAGGAGTCAGCAGGGATGGATTCTCAGTCTACTTCTTGAAAATCAGTCTTGGCTCGGTCATGTTCCCCATCGGGACTGCCACCAGTTCCCACCCGCTCGCACCAAATTCGTTCAGCTTGGTTTGCATATTCTCGGTGTCAGGCAGTACCTCGACGATCATGTACTGAAACCGCTTCGGCTCTTGAGCCTTTACTGTGAACGGTTGGCCCAGTAAGAGTAAGATGCCGAGTGTTCCAAGGGTGATGGCCGCTATCGTCCACGCGACTGAAATCCGTATGGTCAGCATATGTCACCTCGCATCGGTTGTGGGTTGGGAGAATTCGACGCGTCAGTTCCTTCCGACGCCCAGATAGATCTTGCTCGAAGCGGATGATCTCATCTGCTTACCGACATCCGCTATCTTCCTATGTACCCGCTGATTGACGAGGATGCAAGTGCCAACGGTGAGAATTGGGTTCGAGTCCTCAGTGAGCTATTCTTGTTCTCGGAAAATTGGCAAGGGTTTCAGTCTAAGCGAGATCCGTATGACTCATCGCAGCCTGGATCTTAGCCGTCAACCTCAAAAACTGTTGCTCTTGTCTCTTTGAGATATGGCGTTGGCGAGGGATGTACGACTCGATCCTCCCCCAAAGCTCGCATGAACTGGGAAGCGCGAGCCTTTGCAAAATCCAGCGAGTGCGCGTCTATTTTTCGCATGGCCTCACGGTCATAGACGTTCTCGTCGCAGACCGGGCATTCGTGAGGCTTCAGCGTTCACGCCTTTGCTAGATGTTTGTCGTGCGGAGTACCTCTGAAACGGCTACGTCGCTCAAGATCGACTCGTCGACATCAAACTCTGTCAGGCGATCCACTCCGTTGTAATTCGAGCGTTTTCGCTGAATGCGTAGTGAGCAGCTAGGGCCTGTTAACGCTACCGTAAGCCATCCACGATCAACGCGAAATTGATGAAGGCGACGAACATGACATCGAGTTTGTCAAATCGTGAAAAGAGGCGCCGAAATCCTTTGAGCCGACGGAACAACCGTTCGATCTCATTGCGTCGCTTATAGAGGACTTGATCGTAGTTCCAGGGGGCACGTCGGTTGTGCTTGG
>NIUT01000196.1 GCA_002254365.1 Nitrospira sp. UW-LDO-01 | reverse complement strand
GTATTAGCGGGTCCGACTTTGTGGAAATGTTTGTGGGAGTCGGAGCCTCCCGCGTTCGCAGTATGTTCGAAGACGCAAAAAAACATGCCCCTTGTATTATCTTCATCGATGAAATCGACGCAGTCGGACGATCACGAGGAGGGGGGATTGGAGGCGGCAACGATGAACGCGAGCAAACCCTCAATCAGTTGCTGGTTGAGATGGATGGATTTGATACGACAGAGGGTGTGATTTTGGTGGCGGCCACCAATCGGCCCGATGTCCTGGACCCGGCTTTGCTCAGGCCAGGGCGATTCGATAGGCAAGTCGTGGTGAATCATCCCGATTTGAAGGGCCGTACGGAGATCCTGAAGGTCCATGCGAAAAAAGTTCCGATTGCAGCCAACGTGGAGCTGGAAACCATCGCGCGAGGAACCCCTGGGTTCTCCGGCGCCGATTTGGAAAACCTCGTCAATGAGGCGGCGCTCTGGGCTGCGCGTCAGAACAAACAGGAAGTCGGGGTCATCGACTTCGAAATGGCGAAGGACAAAATAATGATGGGCGCCGAGCGCAAGAGCATGATGCTGACGGACGAGGAGAAGCGGGTCACCGCGTATCATGAGGCGGGTCATACCTTAGTGGCGAAACTCCTGCCGGGTACCGATCCCGTTCACAAAGTATCGATTATTCCGAGAGGTCGCGCGCTGGGTGTGACCTTACAGTTGCCGACGACCGATCGTCACAATTACACCAAAGAGTTTTTATACAACACGCTCGCCATTCTTCTTGGGGGCAGAGTAGCCGAAGAGCTGGTATTCAAGCAGGTGACGACCGGGGCCGGGAATGATTTGGAACGTGCCACAGCCCTTGCACGGCAAATGGTATGCGAATGGGGCATGAGCGATACGCTTGGGCCTCTCACGTTTGGGCAGAAAGAGGGCGCAACATTTCTAGGACGCTCGTTTCCAACGAATCGTGACTGCAGTGAGCAGATGGCATTGGAGATCGATATGGAAATCAAACGGCTCATCACAGAAAACTACGAGCGGACCAAGCACATCCTGGCCGAACACATGGTGACCTTGAAGGCGCTGGCCGTTGCGCTTTTGGAAAAAGAAGTGCTTGACGCATCGGAAATCGATGCGATTCTTTTACAACCTTCTTCTCAAGCTGTTCAAGTCTGAGGTCTGTTGATGTTGAGTAACCTGCTTCCCAAGATTTCAGCGGATGGAATATGCATGGAGACCATCGATCAAGTTGTCGTCAAGCCATTCGTGAAAGGAGCGACGGATGCCGTGGAGGTTCGAGGAGGCTTGAGGTACTCCGTTGAGACTCCAATCCCGAAGTGATGAGGACAATGCAGATAGTGCACGCGATGTATCGTCCTAGTTTGTGTTTCGCGATTCGATATGTACCGTGTGTGATAGTGATGAACCAAACTGCCTAGGGGTGAAACATATGAGACTTGAACACAGGATCGCGATGGTAACCGGTGGAGGGACCGGCATCGGCGAAGCGATTGCGAAGGTTTTTGCTCGGGAAGGCGCGAAAGTCGCAATCACAGGTCGACGGCAGGGCGAATTGGAACGCGTGGTCAAAGACATTGAGCGGACAGGCGGACAGGCGTTGGCCCTTCCAGGTAGTGTGACTAACGAACACGACGTGCAAGAAGCGGTGGCAACGACCGTCGGGGCCCTCGGTCGTCTCGATATTCTGGTCAACAATGCGGGCAATTTGTTCCATACGGCGCGACTTCACGAGACGACTGATCAGATGTGGGATGAGACCTTTGACGTGTTTATGAAGGGCACGTTTCGATTCATTCGTGCGGCGATTCCTCGGATGCTTCAGCAGGGCGGTGGCTCGATTCTGAATATCTCCACGGTCGTCGGGCTCAAGGCCATTCCTGGCTTTGAGGCTCATGCGTATCAAGCGGCCAAGGCGGGTGTGATCATGCTCACCAAGACGGTGGCTGTGCACTACGCAAAGCAAAACATCCGTTGCAACTGTATCTGTCCAGCTGGCGTTCTTACCCCACCTATCGCAAACATGGTGAAGGATCGACAGATTAATGCCTGGTTCGAAGGTGTTCACCCAATGGGTCGGCTCGGGCAGCCGGAGGAGGTTGCCGAAGCTGCGGTTTATTTTGCATCCGAGGAGTCGCGTTGGACAACCGGAAGCATCCTGTCAGTGGATGGCGGTGTGACGGCCGCATAAGCGAGAGAAGATCAAGCACATGAAGATTTGTGGCATCCAGGTGAGTTTTCGAAGGTTTTTCTTGACGGGGTGTGATCAACGTGAGCGGATACACATCTTCAACACGGTGACATTTCATTGGTCAAGTTGAAAAAAAGCCTGACCCCCTAATGCTCTTTCTGTGAAGCCTTGGAGACGGCGCCTCGAGCCTTGCTTACTGATTTCCGGCAGGCGCTAATGGTTAGGAGCGGAGAATGATCCATACGGGTTTAATAAGCACAGAGGCATCCAGGTTGGAACATCATTATTCATAATGAGTCATCCGACATGCGAACCTTCTTATACCTGTGCTCGGCGCTCTCCCTTCTCATCTCAGCGCATATGTTTTCACTGGCCGACGTAAGCGGCCAGTACAAGAGCGCACTCTTCTTTCTCTTCATCGGTATCCAAATGCTGATCACCGGGACACCTATCGGTGGCCATCAAGACGAGCGGGATCTTCAATCACGGACCTCGCCCATGAGGGAGAGCCATAAGGAGGCAAGTGTGGGTGCTGTGAGCAAATCAGTGAACCAGAGAAAAGAGTCCTGATGGACGGTGCCCGTGGATAAACGGGTCGGATACGTTGCAGTGGCACGGGTTTGTTGTCTTCTTAATTAAATGGAGCCGTTATGGATATTCTGCCGCTGTTCGCATTGGTGTCGGTTGTAATCATCCTCGGTGCGTGGTTCGTGTACAATCGATTCTAATCATCATCGGTGGGTGGTTCGTGTACAAAAATGAGTGAGTAGGTCGCCGGCCAAGAATTGGGTCTTCCTCCTAGAGGAAAGCCTCATTTTCCTGAGACGTACTCTTGTGCGGTAAATAATCTGGTCTTGCGGTGTCAAGGCCGATGCTATAAGCCCTCAGAGCACCGAACTGAAAAATCCGCTGAACACCGAGTCACAATGTCCCTTCACCGATCATCCAGAGGTGGAGGGACGGGCTTCTCCCGACAGTTCCACTTCTGGTGCACGGATCGTGAGGATGCTGAGCACACCTATAATGGACTGATCCGGAGCTTTGAATGGTTCGGCGGGGTGCCAGCCGAGGTCCTGGTGTTGGATGCACGGGAGATTTAAGAGGTTCTTCTGCGGTCGTCTTAAGATGGTTCGATCTAACCCGCAGTATTCATGAACGCTTCTCTTGGACCCCGTAATCGAACCCGTGAAGAAACGTCTGAGGAAAGGGTAACCAACGGCGGAATACACTCGGCATCCTTGTGGTGATGTCATTGGGTCGTTTCACGCCGCTATCACCAAGCTCGACATCTTCTTACCCCGACGCGTGGAGATCGTTACCGACCTGTTGATTATGGTGTCTAGTGTTTCCCGGGGTGTCTTATGCTCGATCTCTCACGCGTGGTCCCATGCCTATGTCGACTATCGACCGGTGGTAGAACGCTCTCAGTTCATTCCACAACTCCCCAGGCTGATCGTTACTCCGGGATGCTTACTTTTCCAGAAGTTGAATGCCTCATCATCGATAATCTCAAGTGTTTTATGCCCTCGCTCACAGGTATGACCTGATTCATGGGTAAAGAGAGCAAAGTAACATGCCTGACGGTCCTCAAGGTTTGGGAGTGCCCGTACCGTGGTGAGAAAGCCTGGACACATATGGCATTTTTTTGTCAAAGGGCTTGCCCAGCCATTCGCACCTTTGCACATACCGTCCATTGTTTTTTCGCACACCACTTTCCCGTTCTTCTTGAAGCGATCTTCTAGACAGCTCCCTATATTGACCGGCCAACCTCGAATCCCTTCAAGGGTCTTTTCAAACTCAGTCCAATGATCGGCTCCCCAGTCGATCGCCTGTCCGATTTCCGTCGTCTCCTGTGATGAGCAGTCTGTAACATTCGATGCTGCGGGAGATAGCTCCTCATTATTGATCGTGACCGTCTTTCGCATCTTATCCGTACACGTGAAGTCATCCGTGACCGTACTCACGGCATCTTCCCATTTCGTCCCTCCGATATGCCGCTGGTATGTCACCTTAAATTTTGTTGTATCTTTTTCTATGTGTTCCAGATCCTGCTTTTTGGTCCACTCCTTACCAGGTAAAATCTTCTGATGTCCATCTACACCAAACATGGATTCCGTGCGCCATTTGTCGGCCTTATAATCATAGTATTGAAACTTGGTTACCTTGATTTCGTCCGCCGTGTCGTTTTTAAAGGTGATGTCGACATTGCTACAGACATCACCGATTGCCAGTGCCTGTTCCGTCATTGATATAAGACCCATGGATATTGCTGCGACAAAGAAGGCTGTTCTGTACATACGGTATCTCCTTTTTGCGGTTCATGCCGATCAGGCGAATGAATACCTTGTAGGTGTTCCTGAGTGAATCTCCTGTTTTTAGCTGGCTTCGTCTAAGCAGGTTACCTAGCAATAGACGTGCCTCACTGAGCAGAACCCAGGACTGGTCCATTTCACCATCTGGAGTGGTGGATCTTGCTGGAAATGGGGATATAGATGGGATGGACCTCAGCACGAACGGATCTGAAGGAGTCGGATATGTGAGTATCAAAAAGGATACAGGGATGTATCGTTTTTTTTGAGGAAGCAGAAAGTTGATGTCCGAGAAGAGGTGAGGTTGATGGTACTCGATCTTGTTCGATAGTGCGTATCGCGTACAAAAGGCGATCGGTGCTCTGGTCGATCACACAACCTAGAAGAGTTTCTTAGAGAAAAAGATTTATGAGGTTAGCCTCTAGATGGTGACGAAGAAGCTCGATTTGGCTCGCCACGCCACCATTGTTTCCGCCAGCCACTTTGCGCTGACCAATGGACGCACCGCGTCTTTCGCGTGAGAAAAAACCTCGTTCACGCACTCTTTCAGCTCAACGCCGCCCGCGTCAATCTCGCTCGTTCGATCGGGAGTCTCCAGCTCTCGCAGGAGCGGGCCATGATTCGCCTTCCACTCGCCGTACTATCGACCCGTTGAAGAAACAACGATTCATTGCCCTTTAATCCTGTTGCGTTACGATAAGTCGTCCACATTGTCTGAGGACGATCTCCGGCATTGACTTGATTCGACCCTTCACGCACACTCCCGGCATGTACGATCAGTCTGACAGCGACCTCTTACGGATGTTGGCCGATCGGGCCGGCATTGCGGCGGATTACTACGACATTGCCGGCACCCAGCATGTGACGACTGATGAGGCCCGACGCGCTATCCTCGGCGCCATGAATCTGCGGGTTGGCACTCGTGAAGAGCTCGTGGCGGAACTCGAGGCATGGGATGACCGCTGGTGGTTACGAGGGTGTGAACCGGTCCATGTGTTGCGATTGGGATGTCCAGCGGGGACCTGGTCGCTGTACGTGGCATGTGAACGTTCGGACGAGTCCGATTTGTCCGTCAGATGGACCGTCACTACGGAGCAGGGAGATGCGCGATCTGAGCAGATGGAGGGGCATGGCTTTACGATTGAAGAGAGCCGAACGATTCAGGGGCGGCGGTTTATTCGTACCACAGTGGCGTTTCCTCAAGATCTTCCACTCGGGTATTACACGCTGACCGCCCAGACCAAAGGGAGCCGCACAAACACCGACGTGACCTCTCGCCTCATCGTTGCACCGGAACGGTGCTATATCCCTGATCCGCTGCAGCAGGGGGTG
>NIUT01000195.1 GCA_002254365.1 Nitrospira sp. UW-LDO-01 | reverse complement strand
CTGCGGAAAAACTCATGTTGACCTCTGTAGCCGTCTCGGATATCGGGGGCCGAGACGACACTGAACAGCCATACAGGATGCGCAAAAATGCCGTCCAGCAAGGCCGCAGCGAGTGAAGAGGCGAATCGTACTCTGAGCCGTACGTTGAGCCTCTGAGCGATGCGAGAACGCCGCTGGTGGACTTTGTCAACAGCCTGCTAGCCAGGCAACACCATTCCAGACCCACGCATCAGCCCAACTTCCTCACAACCTTGTCCACCGTCGCTTCCTGGCGAGGGTGGACGACCAGCCTCATCCCAGGACTAAGAAGCTTTCGCCCCCCCACTTCCACTCAGACGTTTGGTTCTTGGCCTGAGCATGACCCCTGAAGATATTTTTTGTCACATCTGTAGCAAGGACTTGGTTTGGTCGGTAGCTCAGCGAGTCTGGTTTTGATAGTTGTACATCTATGAGGGCTGGCTCTCACAAGCTGTTCTTTTTCACAATCCTCATTAACCAAGGAGTGTCTGTATGAATCACGTTGTATCGAGAAGGCAGTCGATAGGCTTCATCGCCGCCGCCGTGGGACTCTGGCTGGCTGGGGTCGCGCCGTCTCATGCCTCGACGGTCACGGCGAATCCGGCTGGTCATCAATCCGGCATTTCGTACGAGTGGGAAGTGGTCATGGGCGACAATGATGCTGCCACCTATTCCGGATCAGTCGGTGCCAAGAGCTGGGCAGAACCGGGAAACCCCGATGATGCTCCGGGCTGGACCCATACCTCAAACTGGACCGTGCTGGACCTCACTGGTGCAAGCGGTACCCAGCTTGTGACGATCACGTTGGGCCGAGGTGCCACCGGGTCCCTGTTTCCAGCCTTCAGCGTCTACGCCGGCGTAGAGGATGCGAATTCCGACGCAGCTAATCATACCTTCAACAACACCGGCGCCATCAGCTGGGCTCCAAATCTTGCCTATACCTACCACCTCGCCAATGCCGGCGGAGCGATCGGCACGGGCAATGGCACTGGCCTCACATCAATCTCGGATAACTGGGTCCTGGCACCAGGTCTGTACTCCGTTAACTTCGGAGGTAATCCCGCCCTTTCTCTGGGCCAGACCGGCACACACGCATTTTCTGCAACCATAACGACTGCTCCGGTGCCGCTTCCAGCCGCCGCCTACCTCTTTGGCAGCAGCCTGATCGGGCTGGCCGGGCTCGCAAGACGCAAGTTCTCGGCTTAAGCCTGGTACAGAAGGGTAGTCGTGCTTTTTTACCGACGACGGACTACGCCAGCCAGGCAAGGGGAGAGTGTTCGGGCCCATCCTAAACACTCTCCCCTTCGTGTTTTTAGATTGTTCGACCCAGGATTTCTGACTCGCCTCCAGCTCAATGCGTTACCGTCTCATGCGGCTCCCCAATTGTGTGCACGGTAGAACTCCTGTGATCCGAGCTGGCTTTGATTTGAATAAGGCGGTTAGGACAGATCGAATTGAATCCGACAGATCCCAATCCTCAATGGACTCTCCTCTCCAAACTTCTTTCACCGTTAGACGGGCTTCTTTTTCGTCCTCTCGCACAATTTTCCGTCACATCTGTAGCACGGAGTAGGGCCCATCGGTAGATCCGGCAATGTTGGTCTGGTACAAACACTCGCTAATGAGTGGTGGTTTCATTTTTCGGTGAAGTGCACTTTTCCCTAACCAAGGAGTGTCTGTATGAAACCTTTTCCTATGCGAACGCGCTCCCTGTCACTGATCGCCGTGGCGGTGGGCCTGTGGTTGGCCGGAATTGCTCCGGCTCACGCTTCGACCGTCACGCAAAATCCAGCCGGCCACCAATCCGGACTGACCTACGAATGGGAAGTCGTCATGGGAGGAGAATTCGACCTTGCCCATTACCACGGAGACGTCGGGGCCAAGAGTTGGGCAGAACCGGGCAATCCGGTCGGCGCAAAAGGCTGGACCCATACGTCTAACTGGACTCTTTTAGATCTCACCGGTCTCAGCGAACCCACACTCTTAACCTTGGAATTGGGCCGAGCCGATCCGCCCAGCCCCAGTCAATTGTTTCCCGCTTTTAGCCTCTACAGTGGAGTCGAGGATGTGAACTCCGATGGGGCGAATCACACGTGGAACAATACGGGCAACATCAGTTGGGCCACGAACCTGACCTACATCGATCATCTGGCCAATGCCGGAGGACCGAACGGCACGGACAGCGGGGCCGGACAAGATACCGTGTCCAGATCTTGGGTGCTGGCACCCGGCCTTTACACGCTCAACTATGGAGGCAATCCGTCATCTGCCCTCGGGCAGACGGGAATCCACGGATTTGCGGCCACCTTGGCTACCCAGCCTGTCCCTGTACCGGCTGCCGTATATCTGTTCGGCAGCGGCCTGATCGGCCTCGCAGGACTCGCCCGGCGCAAGTTCTCAGCCTAGGTTCCAGTAATGGTCTTCTCGGGGTAAGACCACCGGCCGGCTTCAGTGATACTGGAGCCGGCCTCCTTCCTCAGTGTGAACAGGAATCGGGTCGAGCAGTTTAGTAGAAGCCGGTTCGACCCGATTCTCGATTACATTGACGTCTTCTTATCCACGAACCAAAGGAGTTGTGTATGCGCTCCCATCGATTCATCAGCTTCCCAACACTGATTCTGTTGTGTGTCTGCACGGTCTGGTCCTCCTTGGCCCAAGCGGCTGCGATCGATCTCACCGAGATCATCTTCGAATACGACGGCGCGCCGTGGACGCTGGGCTGGAAATTCTCCGTGACCGCTCCGACGTCGGTTGAAGCGTTAGGGGTCTACGATTCCTTCCAGGACGGTCTGGCTGGAACAGCTCAGGTCGGACTGTGGCTGGCCTCCGGCGGGACGCCGCTCGTCCAGACCACGATCGCAGCCGGAACTGACGCCGCACTAGATGGATATTTCCGATTTGCGCCGGTGAGCAGCACCGCGCTCACGCCTGGGATCGAATACATTGTCGGAGCACATCTGGACGGCGACGCTACATCCCTCTTCGGTGGAAATGGGATTGTCGATCCTCGCGTCTCAGTGATTGATGTCCGGTATTCGTCCTTCGGGAGTGGATTTGGATTTCCTGACCAGACGGATCTCGGGACGGACGGCGCCGCGTTCTTAGGCGGAAACTTCCAACTCACGTCCGTTCCTCTCCCTGCGGCAGCCTGGCTGTTCGGGAGCGGAGTTATTGGTTTGGCTGGATTGGTGCGACGACGGAATCGGTTTCGCGACTCAGCCTGACCCTCTTTTAATCCTACGCGGAGGTATCGTCATGAATGCGCACACCTTGATCAAATGTACCGTCACAGTCCTCTCCGCCCTATGGTTGTTCACTGAGCCCACAGCACAGGCAAGCGTGGTCTATAACCTCACAGGCTGGGATAGCACAGGAACCGGCGGTGCGGATGGAGGATTTCCTAGCAACTGGGTCGGTGGGCCTACGCCAACTTATACCGGTTCACTCAACGCCATGTGGTACGCGAACGTTGGAGCCGGCAGCACTGAGACTGTCTCGTCGACAGACGCCCGTAGCAAGGGCGCTGATCCAACCTTTGCCCTGGCCGTCGGTCCTCGTGCATGGAACGACAACACAAGCGGCACTCAAGGCCAGGGACACGGTTCTGATTTCGGGCTAATTCATTTCGAGGGTCAATCCAACCTGAGCATAACTGTGGCGGCGGATGCCAGTCTTGGGTCTTCGCTAAAGCCAGGCTTTTCTTTGTTCCAGGGATGGGATGTGGGCAGTTCCTCCGAGCGCGTCCAGCCATTTCAGAACAACGCAGACAATCCCCTAGGAACAAACGGTCTCCTGTTCCAAGGTAGCGCCTCGACCACCACTTCAGGGGGGAATGCTGTTCAACTTTTCACCAACCTTCCTGCTGGAACATACACGTTGTTTGTGGGCGGAAACTTCGCCGGTGGTACCGGCGCGCCGGGGAAATACACCGTCAGCTTGACCGCGTCGCCCGTGCCCCTCCCCGCCGCCGCCTGGCTGTTCGGGAGCGGGGTGATCGGGATGCTTGGCCTCGCGCGTAGACAATTCCGAGAGTCACGGGAAACCATGAATTAATCTTACGAATAATTAGCACCACCATTCTCATCCACTAGCAGGTTGAAAGGAGCCACTATGCGCAACAGACCAGTATCATCCACACTCGCATTGCTGGTTATCACCGGCATCATGGCAGGCAGTGCTCACGCCAGTTTGATCGATAACGGAAACGGAACGATTTATGACAGCGTCTCCGATGTGACCTGGATCTCCAATGGACTGACCTTTACCAACGACATTGCAAGCAACACATCCACTCCAAATGGAAACCCGTACACAGGACCGCTCTTAGGAACAGTCGTTACGCCTTCATTAGGGTTACCCCACACCATCGCCGCCAATGATCTCAACTATGATTCCGGGCTTGGTCGATGGGTAGGCAGTTGGTGGGCGGCGACCGCCTGGGCCGACGGCTTCACCTCACAACACGGAAACCAGTCTGTCTCCGATTGGCGATTGCCGACCACCTCGGAGGCTCAAAACCTCATCACGCAACTGAATCAACTCGGCACCGGTCGAGTGGGGGCCGCTCCTCCGTTTGCCTTCGTGCCACCCTTCTTCTGGACCGCGACCCTAACCAGCGACACGAATGTGAACTTTGCCAACATGCTTGCCGGCACCATCGCCAACCGAACTCTGTTCGATGCTGCGGCCGGACGACCGGCCTACAGCAACGTGATGGCCGTGGCACCAGGCAACGTGTCCCCTGTCCCCGTCCCGGCCGCCGCATGGCTCTTTGGGAGCGGTCTCGTCGGCCTGGGATCCATGGCCAGAGCCAGACTGCGGAAGGGCCAGGCTGTTGCACAGAAGCCATAGCTGTTATTGAACGGGAAGCACGCGTTCACGGCTCGGCTGATCCGTGAGCCGGTCCTTCCCTGAACATCGGAAGGAGTCGTCATGCGAACACATATCGCGCGTTTTCTCGCCGTCGCCGTCATAGGGTTCAGCACCACCGTCGCTACAGAAGCGCTCTCCCAGGTCAACAGCCCGACTGATCCACCTCGTCCGCCGTCGCTCAAGACCATCCCAGTACCGGAACCAACCAATCTCGCTGAGTTTGTCAGCGACCGCCAGGCAGCTATCCGGCTCGGCAAGGCCCTGTTTTGGGACATGCAGGTCGGCAGCGACGGCGTGCAGGCTTGCGGAAGCTGTCATTTTAATTCCGGCATGGCCGATAACCGATCAAAGAACCAGCTTTCGCCGGGTTTAAAGCGTGTCACCCCGACCGGGGCACCGAATCCCGACCGGACCTTCCACAGAAATCTCGGTCCGGTTGGACAAGTGACCGGGTCTGATTTTCCATTCTTCCCCGCGAGCAACGATGTGCTCTCGTCACAAGGCGTCCGCAACTCTGTCTTCCTCGGCATCGGAAATGGCTCGGCCGATCTCACACGCCCAGAACCGGACCCCGATGGATTTCGAGTCGGCTCGACGAACACACGCCGTGTGGAACCTCGCAATACGCCGACTGTCATTAATGCCGTCTTCAATCACCGTCAGTTTTGGGACGGTCGTGCGGACAATGTCTTCAATGGGGTGAACGAAATGGGGGACCGGGATCCGAACGCCCGGCTGTTCCGTGCGGACAGCCCGGCCAACCCCGTTCCCGTCCAGGTGCGTCTAGAAGACTCCAGCCTGGCTTCGCAAGCCGTCGTCCCACCTGTCAGTCCGGACGAAATGTCCGCCCGTGGCCGGACGATGCGGGACATCGGAAAGAAATTCGCCCGTTACCAAATTCCCGGCCAGCCAGCCTCCAACCTTCGTCCTTTGGCGCTTCAGCTGGTACACCCGGAGGACAGTGTGCTCGGGCCATTAAGCCGCTGGCCA
>NIUT01000194.1 GCA_002254365.1 Nitrospira sp. UW-LDO-01 | reverse complement strand
GTGATGATCATGACGTCCTCCATGCTCCATATGTCTAATGTATGACTCATGTTATGTCTAATGTATAACCTAATATGTCCAATGCGTCAACTGTTAGCGGTTAAAATATTTGACAAACATTGGACAGTGATCTAGGCTATGATTCGATATGAATAAACATAGAATTCATAGAGTTGCGAAACTCACGGGACTGTCGAAGGACGTGATCAGGGTTTGGGAACGGAGATATAGCCTCGTCAAACCTTCTCGGAGCGCCAATCGCTATCGGGAATACACCGATGAGGACATTTCTCTCTTCCGTTTCCTGAAAGAGGAGTTGGATCGCGGTCAAACAATCGGCGGACTTGCGATGGAGGGACGAGACTCGCTCCTTCAGCGAATGCACGTCAGTGCAATCCCAAAACAGCAGGAGCTTGTCCCTCACCGCTCGCTGCTCGATGAGCTGATCTCTCGCCTTGACCCACTTGATAAGGGTCGATTTGAGCAGCAACTGAACGCAGCGATCGCGGTGATCCCGTTCGAAGAGGCCGTACAGCGGATTCTCCTCCCCCTACAGCGGCGAGTGGGAGAACTGTGGCATGAAGGGCGGGTGAATATCGCGGTAGAACATTACGTGACGAAGGTCATCCAACAGAAGTTATTCTCGGTGATGAACCAGCTGCCGGTCAATGAGTTTGGCCCCCGCGTGGTAGTAGCTTGTCCCGAAGGCGAGTATCATGAAATCGGCGCGCAGGCTGCGACCTACCTCGCTGCCGCTCGTGGCTGCCATGTGTACTACCTAGGCCCCAATCTCCCACTGGCGGATTTGGAGACGCTATGCGAACGCGTGCGTCCTGACCTCATTCTCTTGTCCGTAACTGAAACGAAACCAGAGGGAGGAGTACATCACTTGCTCCATGGCTTACGAACGCTCTCTCAGCGCTGGCCTGTCGCCGTGGGTGGTCAGGGGGCCTGTGCGATGGAGCACTTCTTGGAGAATACAAGCATCGAGCTGCTTGATGATCTCGGAGCACTTCACACCCGTCTCGCGAATCTTCTCTCAACCCACCAGCGCGCGTTTCATTGAGTCTTCGCCATTTCGGCTTGATGCAAGACCACAGGCGATGGTCTTCCCTGGGCTGTTCGCATCACTCAGACACAACGCCCCTAAGACCGATGAGGCACACATGGGGCAACGGAGTTCGGGAATGATAGCGACTCGGAACTAACAGTCTGCTGAAAAACTCGGTTTGTGTGCTTCGACAGGCTCAGCACGAACGGAAAACCTCAATGCATTCAATAACCACTCCATTCGTCCTGAGGCTCTCGAAGGATGACCGGAGGGCTTTTCAGCAGACTGCTAACGGAGAAACTCAAGCGGCTGTGGAGAGGCCTCGACTGACTCGTGCGGAGCTGGTTCATGATCCAGCCAGACATCACCGTCAGATTGATCGGTCGCCGTTGAGGTCAATGAAGCAAAATCAAAGAGGCGCGAATCCATCAGGAGTGATGGCGCAACATTAGAAATAGCCGCCGCGATGCTGTCGGAGCAACCGGGTGACTCCTGTTCCCATTGCCGGAGAAAGGCCTTCACTTTTTTTCGTTTCAAATCTTCCTGTGACCCACAGAGATCGCAAGGGATGATCGGAAAGGCCCGCAACTCCGCATATCGAGCCAAATCCGCTTCTTTGACGAAGGCCAATGGGCGAATGACGAGATGTCGGCCGTCCTTCGAGCGCAGCTTTGGTGGAATGGCCTTCAGCTTGCCGGTATAGAAGAGATTCAAGAACAGGGTTTCAACGATGTCGTCCCGGTGATGGCCTAACGCAATCTTCGTGGCGCCGAGTTCCGTCGCGATACGATAGAGATGGCCCCGCCGGAGGCGGGAACAGAGTGAACACGTCGTCTCCCCTTCGGGAATAAGCCGCTTGACGATCGAATAGGTATCGCGTGCTTCGATATGAAAGGGGATTTCTCGGCTGGTGAGATACTGTGGAAGCACGTGTTCCGGAAAGCCGGGTTGACGTTGGTCCAAATTCACTGCGATCAGGTCGAACCGGATCGGCGCCCGTTGCTGGAGAACGATCAGGATATCCAGCAACCCATAACTGTCTTTTCCACCAGACAAGCACACCATCACCTTATCGCCTTCCTCAATGAGGCGATAGTCGGCAATGGCCTGTCCGACCAGTCGGCACAGGCGTGTTTGCATCTTCTCCGTCGCTTCGTCTAGTTTAGGGACAGCTTTTGAAACCAGTGGTATGCTCATCAGTCGATTGTACCGGTCCCGTTGCAGTGCTGTCGACTCCTCAACTCATGGAGAGGTAAACAGATCATCTATGGCCCCATCGATTCTCTTCGTCTGTACCGGCAATGTCTTCCGAAGCATGGCCGCCGAATATGCGTTGCGAGCTCAACTCGGTCAAACATCCGGCTATCACGTCAACTCAGCGGGCATCGAAGCCAAGTCCCAAAAGATTCATCCCGTGATTCTCAACCGGCTGCGCCTCAAAGGCACCGATGCATCCGCCCATGTCCCCCAAATACTGACAAAGGAATTGATTCAACGGAGTGATCTCGTGATCGCCATGGGTCTGGGCCATCGCGAATTTATTCAAGCCAAGTTTGGGGTGAATGCCCCGCTGTTTAATGAGATCGCTTTCGGCGAAGACTCGCCGATTCTCGACCTCCACGAAGCCCTGCCGAACTGGGAACGGGATATCGTCGAAGCGCGGGAATATGTAGAGTCGGTCATCGACCACATCTGGGACTCCACACCGGCTCTGATGGCTCGGCTCTCCCAATTCCCCTAACAGGAATATCCTCGCAAGCTGTCGCTCCGGTTCAAACTGGTACGTCTCCGGACAATTTCTTCCTCTTTTCACGCTCCCTCAAACCCCGACAAGACAATCATCGTCGGCCAGGCGGCTGATTACTATAGTTTTCCGTGCAGTCTACCGACAGGCCATAATGGAAGGCTTTTCGTATGGACCGCATGACATCCGACATACTCAAGACTCCAGTCACCGGCCATGATGGAGCCCCGTGGGCATCATGGGCCGACGAAGCGCTCTTGGATCTGCCGATGTGTGACTTACAGATCGGGCTGAAGGGCAGTTTTGTCGAACAACCGATCGCGGAGCTGATCCAAGAACTGGAACAGCGTGGACTTCAATTCCGCCCTCACTTTTGGCTGTCGAACGAGTGGTTTACCCCCGACGGAGTGCCCGGCATTGCCGTTCCCTTTTACCTCGCTCATCCGCGATTGGCGAAACTTGAACAAACACAGATGTTGGAAGTGGAAGGCGGAACAACCGAGTGGTGCTTGCGAATTCTCCGCCATGAAGCCGGACACGCCATCGAGAACGCCTACAAAATCCGCCGCCGGAAGACCAGGCAGGATATGTTCGGCAAATCCTCGCAACGGTATCCGCTCTACTACTCGCCACGGCCCTACAGCCGCAGTTTCGTCCGTCATCTTGATTTATGGTACGCACAAAGCCATCCCGATGAGGATTTTGCTGAGACCTTTGCCGTCTGGTTGACACCGGACTCGCTCTGGGAGGAGCGCTATCGAGGATGGCCGGTCGTGAAAAAACTTCGGTATGTTGATGGACTCATGAAGGAGCTCGCCGACACGCCTCCCTGTGTGACCACACAAGAAGAGGTTGATGCACTGCCCACCATCAAGAAGACACTGAGAGAGCATTACGAACGCAAACGGAGACATTACGGAGTCGAGCGGCATCTCCAATATGACCCCGATCTCAAACGACTCTTCTCCACCTTACCAAATCATGCCAACAAGATGAGCGCCGCCACCTTTCTCAACCGCTTCCGCCGAGAGGTACGAAAAAAAGTTGCGAGCTGGACCGGCGAATATCAATACACCATCGACCAAGTGCTGGAGGACATGATTCGACGTTGTCGAGAACTCAACCTTCGAGTTCCCATGGCGGAAGAACAGGCCAAACTCGATTTTACGATTTTACTGACGGTCCACACCATGAACTTTCTCCGAAGTGGACGACATCGGGTGGCCTTGTGAAGCGACTGCGCGTGCTCGTTCTCATGCATGAGGATCTCGTCCCACCCGAGCAGGTGAGTGGGCACGATCTCCAGTCGGTTGCCTGGCGAACGGAATATGATGTCGTCACGGCGTTGAAGAAACTAGGCCATGATGTATATCCACTCGGCGTCAAGAGTGATCTCAGTGTGATCCAGGCTGCCATTGATGAGTGGAAACCGGATATCGCCTTCAATCTACTAGAGGAGTTTGATGGCGTGGCGGTCTATGATCAGCACGTGGTGTCGTACCTGGAACTGCTGCACATGCCGTACACCGGTTGTAACCCCCGGGGCCTCATGCTGGCACGGGACAAGGTCCTGACTAAAAAGGTATTGGCCTTCCATCGGATCCCCTACCCCGACTTCATGGATGTCCCACAAGGACGGGTCGCCAAACGACCAAAACAGCTGACCTTTCCACTGATCGTCAAATCAGTCAGCGAAGAAGCCTCGTTGGGGATTTCTCAAGCCTCGATCGTGGAAGACGACGACAAGCTGAGTGAGCGCGTTGCCTTCATCCATAACAGCGTAGGGAGTGGGGCCTTGGTGGAACGCTATATCGAAGGTCGTGAGCTGTACGTGGGCATCATCGGCAACGGACATCTCCAAGTGTTGCCTGTATGGGAATTGATCATGGACAAGCTACCAGAGGACGCCAAACGCATTGCTACCGAGCGGGTGAAATGGAGTCGGAAGTATCAGGAGAAGTATGGCATTACCTCACGAGAGGCCGCGCACCTTCCGGATGGCAAAGCGCAGGAAATTCAAGACTTAACCAAGCGAGTCTACCGTGCGCTTGGATTGAGCGGCTATGCTCGAATTGATATGAGAATGGACGCCGAGGGGCAACTCTATGTCCTGGAAGCCAATCCGAATCCCCAAATCGCGGAAGACGAAGACTTCGCCGATTCGGCCAAAGAGACAGGCTACGCCTACACAGAACTGCTGCAAGAACTTCTGAACGTCGGCCTCCGCTGGCGGCCTGCTAAGGCGGCATGATCTCCCCACCAAATCTGGCTGGTGAAAACCATGCCCTGGTGAGATTCACACAGGACTGTAGCTGCAGCCGGTTCTCGTCCGATTCAGCGGGTCCATATTCCCTCACTTCCTTGAGCATTCCAGCTCTCTATGAAATATTGACAGCAGGGTACAGATTGCTTCCCACTTGCGCCAACTCCCATCCCTTTTTCCCCTGGAGGCACACCGAATGATACCAGCGCTCATTACTTGCCGACCTGCCCTGTGGCTCCCTGCTCTGCTGGTCCTGGCAACCAGCTGCGCACAGACCGTCTCACCAGCACAGTCATCACAGGAATATCTGGGATTGGGGATTGTGTCTGGAACGTTGGGTGAACAAAAACGTCAAGGGCTATCGACTCGGGAGCTGTCGTCCACATCGGTGGTCGGCCAAGTCCAGTCCGTGGAAGGTGCGGCCTACCTGATTCGAGATACCCATGGAAGAGAACTCCGGATTCCGCATGATGAAAACACCAGGATCGACCGCCCAGCCCATGTAGGTGATCAGATTCAATCCTGGCTCGACCATCACGGTCGCGCCGTCCTCATCCGGAGTCTTGATGGAAACGGAGGATAGTAACCATTCGGACTCATGCTTCTCGACATTGCCTCCATGAAATCACATCCCTCGAAGTCGCACCATCCACAGTATTCACTGACCAGCTCCCTCCCTTCCTTCCTGTCACTCCACACAAACGAGTTTGACTAAATCCGGTATTTACGCGAGGCAGGCGTATTCCACGGGGCAGCACAGAACTCCAGAATCGCGACTACAGACCCACAGCCCGATGGGTCTCGTACGTCATTACTCCTAAAAAGCCCGCGAGCAGCAGATAGTAGGCGGCATAGCTCCACCGCGTCGACGGTGAGACATCGTAATACCGCTCAGGCATCGCAGA
>NIUT01000193.1 GCA_002254365.1 Nitrospira sp. UW-LDO-01 | reverse complement strand
TGTTCGATGCGCGTGCCGGGGAAACGAACCCGAGGTTGCTGATAAAGGGGGAGGCCTTTGTCCTTAACCCGATCTGCCAACGCCTGCCATTCCTCCTGTGAAAGAAAGACTAGTCCGAAATGGCGAGGATAAATACCCTTCTGTTGAGGAGGTTGCTCCGACACGAGATGCGCGACAAGTTGGTGGCCGGCAAGTCCGAGCGTCACCGCCTGTTTCGACCGCCGCCCGACCGTACAGCCGAGGCCGTCGACGTAGAACCCGAGCGTTGCTTCAATATCGTGAATCGGAAATGCGAGATGAAAGAGGCTGCTCGGCATCAAAATCGGTCTTTCACTGTCGGGCCCCCTTTCCCATCCCACCACCCAGCCGCCATATATGAGGTCACATGCTCGATGGCAAATCGACCCTTCGGAGTCAGCACCAGCGTACCAGCAGATCCCTGTACCTTTGCCACTAGTCGTCTGAAGACTTTTGGGACTGCCGACGCAGGTGTCTCTCCGTATCTGAGTCGCTCACAAATCTCTTTAGCCACTGCTAAGCGGATGATACTCTCCCCCCACCCAGTCATCGACACCGCACCGGTCTCATTGTCAGCATAGACCCCGCAGCCGATAATCGGCGTATCCCCGACTCGTCCTGGTAGCATGAGATCGATCCCCCCCGTCGAGGCACCGGCAGCGACTGTCCCAGACCGGTCCAGCGCAACCGCCCCGACTGTCCCATGCCAATCCCCCTTCGTAGTCATCTGCTTGAGCATGGAATCGTACGAGAGCTTGCCTCTCGTAGCCTGACGCTTCTGAAGCTCTATCTTGTGATGCTTGGCGAACTTGGTCGCCAGAGGGCCGACGAGCAAGACATGCGCCGTCTCTTCCATAACAAGGCGGGCGGCTGTAATCGGATGAACAATACCTTCAATAGAGGCAACCGCACCAGCACGCAAGCATTCCCCTTCCATGATCGACGCATCCATCCGCCGAACTCCATCCAGCTGTCGATGGGCCCCGTTTCCCGCATTGAAGAGCCCACTGCGCTCGAGAACTCGAATGGTCTGCTCCACCGCGACAAGTGCGGAACTGCCACGATCCAGCAGGTGATAGCCGACTTGCACTGCGCCACGCAGACACACGGCTTGTGAGGAGGTCATGGTACGGGAGCCGGCACCCCCGTGCGCGAGAATGATCGGTCTGATGGGTTTCAATTTAGGAGCAGATCCCGGGTCCTTTGGTAGGCAGGATTCTGCATACGATCGAGGTCAGATCGCACAAAGCCCAGGCCGGTGACACAGAGCTCAAAGTTCTCCGATAATTTCTTGAACAACGGCAAGCTGGTTTCCGCATCCTCACGACCGATCTGCGCGACGATTCCGTACGACCGTTTGCCGGTCTTCACATAGTCCACGAGGAAGTCCTTGTGATAGATGCGCCCAGCCGATTTGAGCCGTCGCAAGTACTCGGGAAACAATCCCGCCATAAACAGCGTGAAATCCCCGATATGGCGATGGACGTCCCGCTCACGATCCAGCGATTGCGCTTCCAGCATCACCTCAGACTCGAACAGCAAATCGACAACCGAATCGACCGGCTGATCCTCCCGGTTTCTAATCTTATAGAGCTGATCTGTACGGGTAAAATCGACTAAAAGATTTGAGACGTAGGATGTGACCTTGGTATCGGGCCAACCGAGATGTTCCGTGAAACTCTTCTCGGTCAGGGCACCAAAGAGTTCTCTAAGCGGGTGCCGAAGAGGAACTTGAGCTCCCATCTCCACCTCCTGTGACGTCGGTGTGGCTTACGGTCAGTATACCAAATCCGGACCGGGAACGGGTTGTCACTCTTGTCGATCTATCGGAACCCCTCCGTCAGATCTTGAGTCGCGAGAAGCCTGCTTCCCGACTATCCAGCACAAAGGTCACCGGCCCATCGTTGACCAAAGTCACCTGCATATGCGCCGCGAAGATCCCTGTTTCAACCATCGTTCCGTTCTCTCGCAGTCCGGTTGCGACCTGTTCATAGAACCCCTTCGCCAGATCAGAAGGGGCCGCGTCGTCAAAACTCGGGCGGCGGCCATTGCTCGTCCGGCCCAAGAGGGTGAATTGGGAGACCAACAACACCGCGCCGCCCACGTCGGCCAGCGATCGATTCATCTTCCCCTGTTCGTCGGAGAAAATGCGGAGGGTCCTGATCTTGTCAACCACGTAGCATACGTCGGACTCGGCATCACCTTTCGCGACACCCAGCAACACCATCAAGCCTCGCTGGATTCGACCGACGACCTGTCCATCGACCTCAACCGAGGCACTGGTGACACGCTGAATGACAGCCTTCATCGGAATACCAAAGAGCGCATAGCAGATGGCCTATGGCACATGACAGAAACCTCTCGCGAAACCAGCTTGTTTGGACTATACGCCATCTGCTATTTGCTCCCCAGCATGGACAATGTCCCCTCCAGCGATAGCAGCTTGCGTTTCATCGAGAGTCCTCCCGAGAACCCTCCAAGCGTGGCATCCTGGGAGACAATCCGATGACAAGGAATCACAATTGGGATCGGGTTCGCACCAACCGCGTTACCGACCGCACGGGCATACTGTGGCCCACCCACACGCGCGGCGACCCACTGATACGAACGCAGCTTGCCGTGCGGCACACGGAGAAGCACCCGCCAGACCTGCCGCTGGAACACCGTCCCTTGCGACAGATCGAGCGGCACGTCAAAGGTGTGTCGCGTGCCTGCAAGATAGTCGAGTAGTTGACGACGAGTCATATCCAGTCGTGCGGACTCGCCTCGCTGTAGTGGACCGTTTGACTGGGCTCTGAGGTCAGCCTCCACCGCCCGTTCTGACCGTTTCGGCAAGACGATGGCTTGAATTCCTTTTGAAGACTCTGCGACCCCCATCCACCCCCAGGGTGATCTAAACATCATCACCTTCTGCATAGACCACTCCTCGCTATTTCGCGAAACGCCCGAGCTTTCTGCGCACCATCCCCCAAAGGACCCCGAGTTCCTCAGACCGAAAGAAGGCATGGACGCCCAGATATCCGCCTACACTCAGTCCAATGCCGACGAACAGCATCGCGGATTTCGCGACCCAATCGTTGGGTTGGGCCCAAATCTGCGCGTCGGCGACCCACCAACAAGCCGCCATGATCGGCACACAGCCAATCCCTACCCGACCAGCCGAACGGAGCACTGAAAACCAGTCGACCCCGCCGAGTCTCCGATTCAGCACGGCCACAAGGATTCCGCCATTGACCATCGCCGCCAGGGCCGTGGCGAGTGCAAGCCCGGCCGCCCCCAAGCGCGACATCAAGACCAATGAGAACAGAATATTGGCCACGACCGCAATAGTCGCTGAGATCACCGGCGTCGTCGTGTCCTTCAGCGAATAGAAGGCTGAGACGATGATGCGCACTCCGCCGAACGCCCATAACCCGACAGAATAGCAGAGCACCGCAAGGGCAGTTTCAGCGGTATCGTGCGCCGTAAAGGTGCCATGTTCAAACACCAGGTGCACGATTGGAGTCCGTAACCCAATCAACCCCACCATGGCCGGCAACATGATGAAGATGATCATGCGGAGTCCGAACCCAAGCGTCGTGCGCAGTTCATCCAGCGCACCTCGCGCTGCTTGTGCCGACAAGGTCGGCAGGATGGCGGTGACCAACGCCACGCCAAAGATGCCCAGGGGGAATTGGATCAACCTCATGCCGTAAAACAAATAGGTCGGTCCACCAGCAAAGAACGACCCCAGTATCGTGCTCACCGTGATATTGATCTGCGTCACCGACAGTCCGAGCAATGATGGAATCATCAGTCGGCCGATCTTTCGCACGCCGGGGTGGCCGGGGTTAAACTTGAACCCGAACAACATCCCACGCGACTTGAGTCCCGGCAGCTGCATGGCAAATTGCGCGGCACCACCGGCCACCACACCAATCGCAACACCGATGATGGGCTCCGACATGGTGGGCGCAAGAAACACCGCGCACCCGATAATGAACAGATTAAAAAAGACGGGAGAAAACGCCGGCGCTGCAAAGGCCCGCAACGAATTGAGCACGCCCATGGCCAGAGCCGCCAAGCTGATAAAAATGAGATAGGGGAACATGATGCGGGTGAGCATCGTCGTCATTTCCAGCCGGGTTGGATCATCATGAAATCCCGGTGCCAAAAGCCACACAATGCCCGCCGATCCCAGAATCCCGATGAGCGTAATGCCCGTGACGATAGTCAGCAGTGTCGTAAAGGCGGCGCTCGCCAACTCCCACGCGTCCTGCTTCGACTTGAGGGTGTGATATTCGGTGAAGACGGGAATAAACGCGGCGGACATGGAGCCCTCCGCAAAGAGCTCACGGAGCAGATTCGGGATACGATAGGCGACAAAAAACGCATCCGCAGCGGGAGTCGCACCAAAGAGTCGTGCGATAACCATGTCTCGGACAAACCCAAGGATGCGGCTGGAAAAAGTGGCGACCCCGATGATGCCGGCCGATTTGATGACTGATTGATTCTCGTCCTGCTGTTGGGGTGAAGGAGTGGGGAAGGCGGTCGGCTCTGACATGGATCGGATTCTAGCCGAACAATCGCGGGGCGTCTATGGAAGGTGAACGTCGTCTGATCCGCCAGTCGCTTGGAGCCTGGCATCTTGCCGTCATGACCGTCCACACAAGCACACGATAAACTCCTGACGCGTGCCGGACATCACGCCAGGAGTCTTCGAGCCGTCGTTTACGCAGCCAATCGAATAGGGGGGCGACTGGTCATACTCGTGGAAGGCGCGTCCGTATCACGCAACACTTCGACTTTGGCCTGGGGTTTCATTTCCAACGTCCCATTGAATACCACGCCCTCCTCCATCGAGAGCACCGGCGTGGTCAGGCTGCCGTCAACAACCGCTGGTGCGCACAATACGATCTGGCTGGTCGCCTCAATGTCTCCCGTGATACGCCCGTGGCAGACAACCGCTCCCGCCGTCACCTTGGCCTTAATCACTGCCTCGGGACCAACGAGCAATCCGCCGTCGGTATGGATTTCTCCTTCCAAGGCCCCATCGATTCGTACCGTCCCTGAGTAGGTGATGACCCCCTTGAACGCGACATCTTTGCCCACAAACGCGACTTCATCCGGTAATATCGGACCGTTGTGTTTTGGTAAAGTGCTCCGCCGATCCTCTACCCACCGTTCTTGCTCGCGCTCCTGTCCCCGCTCCATATCGCCCCCTACCGCCTCCTCATGTTTCCACATCGTACGCCTCCTCCTTGTCGAGATTGGTCTGGCCAGACGAGCAGCCCGCCGAGTCTCTCCTCTATCGGCTGATCGTGATGTTTTATTGAGTGGCGGGAATAGGGGTGAGCAGCTTACGACTCTATGACCAGTTCATTCGACAATTCATCAGGATTGTCGCCGGAACGGCCTGGGGACACCTCGGCAAGCAACGTGCCACACACCTGGATCCCCTGGCATAACCCGCCGACGAGATCTCCCCTTGTCAACCGGCTGACAGCCGCCTCCACGACCGAGGACCAACCCTCCGATGGAACTCGCTGTGCAATAGACTGATCCGCCAACACATAGATCTGATGTTCCAACAACGAGACCAGGATCAACACTCCGGTACGCTCACGTGTCTGCGAAACCGCATATTTCGTGAACGCTCGTTCGGCCCGAAGTCGTACTTTGTGCTGCAATCGATCCGTCGGCGTCAGAAAGCGGATACACGGGGCCAGAGTCCCCAGCCAGGCACCAGCGCCGTACGCCAAAATTGTTGCCGAGACGAGCCACACCGCATTGGAACCGTGCCATCCCCAAGGAAGCCAGAATAGTTCCGTGGTAAGCATGAGCGTCAGGACCGCGAGGGAGAGCAACAACCCGGAACGATGCTGAGCATCACGGTAGAGCCCGGACCGACTGACGATCATAGGAACGATTTCTGCATTAGTATGCTGCTCCGCCGCATACACCGCCAATC
>NIUT01000192.1 GCA_002254365.1 Nitrospira sp. UW-LDO-01 | reverse complement strand
ATCGCCATCACCTCACCGACCGACTTCATTTGGGTCGTCAAGGTTGGATCGGCCCCTTTGAACTTCTGAAAAGCAAATCGAGGAATTTTCACCACGACGTAATCAATGGCCGGCTCAAACGATGCCTTTGTCACTCCGGTAATATCGTTCGTAATCTCATCCAGCGTGTATCCAACGGCAAGTTTGGCGGCGATCTTCGCGATGGGGAATCCGGTCGCTTTCGAGGCCAACGCCGAACTTCGGGATACTCGCGGATTCATCTCAATGACGACCATCTCACCATTGGCCGGGTTGATCCCGAACTGGATATTCGATCCGCCCGTGTCGACCCCAATCTCGCGAATGATGCGCAGAGCCGCATCCCGCATCTGTTGGTATTCTTTATCGGTTAAGGTCATGGCCGGCGCCACGGTAATGCTGTCTCCGGTGTGGACCCCCATCGGATCGAAATTTTCAATGGAGCACACGATGACGACATTGTCTTTCAGGTCACGCATGACCTCCAATTCGTACTCTTTCCAACCGATGACCGATTCCTCGATCAAGACCTGGCTCACGGGACTCATCGCCAGTGCCCACTCGATCAATCGCTCAAATTCTTCACGATTGTAGGCAATATTTCCACCGGTCCCTCCCATCGTGAAGGAAGGGCGAATGATCGCCGGAAACCCGACGGTCTCCACAATCGCGACGGCTTCCTGGCGATTATGGGCCGTCCCGCTCTTCGGCACCCGGAGCCCAATCCGCTGCATGGCCAGCTTAAACGCTTCTCGATCCTCCGCCTTATGGATCGCATCCGCCGACGCGCCCACAAGGGTCACGCCATATTTCTCGAGCACGCCTCGTTTGACCAAGCCCATCGTGGTGTTGAGAGCCGTTTGCCCTCCCATGGTCGGCAGCAAGGCATCGGGACGTTCCCGATCGATGACTTTTTCGACCACATCCAACGTAATCGGTTCCACATAGGTTCGATCGGCCAGCTCTGGATCGGTCATGATCGTAGCGGGATTACTGTTGATGAGAATGACCTTATAGCCCTCGGCCTTGAGGGCTTTACAGGCCTGTGTACCGGAATAATCGAATTCACAGGCTTGCCCGATGACGATTGGGCCTGATCCGATCATCAGAATTGATTGGATATCCGTCCGTTTTGGCATGATAGTCTGCTAACCGTGATTGACTGGAGGAAGTTCTGGACCAATTAAGGGGTGATAGGGAGCCGGCATTGGGCCCTGATTCTCCTGAGTGTCATGATAGTACTTCATGGCCTCAGGGAGCCACGCTTCGATCTGATTGATACGCGCCAGATCGGAGGGATGCGTCGACAAAAATTCTGGAATCGTGTGTTGAGATCGAAAACAGACTTTGTCAATCATTTGCCTGGGACAACCACTCATTCGCTCCCAAAACGGAACCGCTTCTCGAGGATCATACCCCGCTTGCGCCATCAGCTTGAGCCCAATGTAGTCGGCTTCTGATTCTTGTTTTCGGCCGAATGGTAACGACACCCCGACACCATAGGCACTCATCGCCGCAATGGCTGCATCCGGTCGACCGGCTGCAGCTCCGGCAGCCAGCGCACCGACCTGACCGATGGTCTCCAAAATACTCCGACTATACCGTTCTGCGCCATGTCGTTGGAGGGCGTGCGCCACTTCATGACCGATCACGGTGGCCAAGCCATTTTCGTTCTTGGTAATCTTCAAAATTCCCGTGAAGACCGCAACCTTTCCCCCGGGAAGGGCGAAGGCGTTGATCGTGCGATCGTCTCGAATGATCGCAAATTCCCATTGATATTCCGGTTTATTCGCGACGGCAGCAATTCGATTCCCCACCCGGTTGACCAACTCATTCAACTCAGGATCGTCGCTTACCGGTGCTTTTCGAAGTAATTCCCGATAGGCACCGACCCCCATCGCCATTTCCTTTTCCTCGGAAATGTAAATAAACTGATCGCGCGCGGTCCCTGGGGCTCTGACACACCCACTGACTGTCGCGGCCAAGGTTGCCATCGACCCCGCTGTCAGAAGACACGAGAGCCCCATCGCTCTGCGAACACCCCCAAGCAGCAACGTCCGACGAGCAACGGGCGTTGAGAGCAATCGGTCGATCTCGTGGTCCGACGGCTGCACCATCTGTCACCTCTATCGCACCCTCCGACTTCATTCTAACACCAGCCACACCATCGGTATTCTTCTTTCTACTACGGCATCCACAGGTACATAAACTGAGGAGTTCCCCCACGCACCAATGTGGCAAGGTCGAAATCCGCAAGGCCGGCAAGTCCGCTCGGAACCGCAAGTTTCGAATAGACGTTGTTCGAATACTCGCCTGGACGTTGGTACGTCACGACACGGGCTTCCGTCAGGCCGGCTCGTTTCTTCGCAACCGCAACGGCGTCTTCCAGATAGCCGATCTCATCGACCAAACCGGCCTCCTTCGCTTGCTCCCCTGTATAGATACGACCATCAGCCAGCCTCTTGATCTGGTCCATCTGTAAATTGGAACGGCCCTCCTGCACGATGGTCAAGAACCGTTGATAAAACGAATCGATCAGCCCTTGGAAGATGGCACGCTCTTCGGTCGTCATGGTCCGAAACGGCGATCCCATATCCTTGCGCGGGCCTGACGTGACCGCCGTCGCATCGACTCCGATTTTCTCGAGCAACCCTTTGGCATTCACCGTGAGCATGATGACACCGATACTCCCGGTAACGGATGACGGATGCGCCAATACCCGGTCGGCAGCGGCTGCAATGTAGTAGCCCCCCGAAGTCCCAAGATCCATGATGGAGGCCACAATGGGAACCTTGCGATTGGCCTTGAATGTCTTCAACTCGTGATAAATGATATCCGAGGCCGTGACCGTTCCTCCAGGCGTGTTGATCCGCAACACGACGGCCTTGATCTGTTCATCCTTCGCGGCCCTGGTCAGTTGCTCCTTCACGCTTGCTATCATACTGGGCGTCGATCTGAATCCGTCTTTTTCCTGCGAGCTGATCATTCCCGATATCTCAACCAAGAGCACCTTGGCCTTTCCGCTTCCGTCGACCTGCATTTCCTGTAACGGTCCAGGGCCGGGAAACAACGGGAAATTGAAGGTACAGCCGGACAGCAGAAGTCCGATCACCCCCGCCACAATAGGATTACGCATAATGGTTCTCCATACGCCGCACAAATTCACCGAACAAGTAGGCAGCATCGTGCGGTCCCGGTGCTGCCTCCGGATGGTATTGGACCGAAAAGACCGGATGTTCAAGTGAAGCCATACCTTCAACCGAGCAATCATTCAAACTGACATGGGTGATGGCAAGCCGTCCATATCGCGTCTCGATCACAGGCGGAACCTTTGGCACGTCAACCAGCACCGGCTGCGCCTGCACGGCAAAATTATGGTTCTGCGAAGTGATTTCAACTTTTCTGGTTCGAAGGTCCATCACAGGGTGATTCGCTCCATGGTGGCCGAACTTCAACTTATAGGTCCTGAGTCCGAATGCGAGGCCAAGAATCTGATGCCCCAAACAGATCCCGAAGATGGGATAGCGACCAATCAGCTGTTCAACCGCCTTCGCCGCATACGGAACACCCTCCGGGTCTCCCGGACCGTTTGAAAGAAAAATTCCGTGAGGCTTAAGCGCTTCAACGGCTTCAGCCGGCGTGGCGGCAGGGACCACGGTCACATCACATCCGACATCAACCAGTCGTCTCAGAATGTTGTATTTGATGCCAAAATCATAGGCGACAACCCGCCAGCGCGCACCGCTTCCTATTGCGTCACTGTTCGGCCATGGTGCCCAGTCACCGGTCCCTGTCGTCCATTCAAATGGACGCGCACAGGTGACTTCGGCAGCAAGATCTCGTCCGACGATACCGGGTGCCTGTCTGGCTCGTCCAATCGCTCGTTCATGGTCGAGATCAAGGTGTGTGATACAACCTTGTTGCGACCCATGCTCGCGCAAATGCCTTGTCAACGCCCTTGTATCGATTCCTTCAATGGCAACTACCTGAGTCTCTACCAAGGACTCGTGAAGCGTCTGTTTGCCGCGCCAGTTACTGAGCAATCGGCTTGCTTCATGTACGATAAACCCTTCAGCCCAGGCCCGACGAGACTCTACATCTTCCGGCGTCACGCCATAGTTCCCGATCTGAGGACAGGTCATGGTAATGATCTGTCCCTTGTAGGACGGATCACTCAAAATTTCCTGATAGCCGGTCATGGCCGTGTTAAAGACGACTTCACCGACCGTGGCACCCTCGTAACCAAGCGCACGACCTTCAAACACCGTCCCATCTGCCAATGCCAATACTGCCTTTTTCACGATTGCCTTCCGCCGTCGTCCATTACGCGTTTTGCCCTGATCCCCATAAGCAGGAGGCCCAATACCAAGTTGACCATATACAGCGATCGAATCGGCAACAGCACGCGGAAAAACGCCTCGAACGCTGCTTTCTTGGCTCCCTCATCCTTCGTCGCAAATGCCTGCGTTTGAAGTGCCGCTGCCTCAGGATGCAACACCAGAATGATGACCCCCGCGATCACCACCATCATGATCACCACCATGATCTCGCTCACACTGACCATCACACGAGGCTCACCGCTCCACCATCGGCCTAACAAGGCCACAGCGAGAACCCCACCGGCTCCGATGACGAACCGATGATAGCCCTCAAACGCACGTGTCAAAAACATCCCTCCGGAGTCTTGTCCTCCGAACGTATTGAATACCGCTGGAATCACTGCACCGCTCAGTACGATCATCCCCCCAACCCACACTGCGAGGGCAACTCCCTCGAGCGTGAGGCAACAGACCATCCCCCACCAAGGCATCCGCCGCACGGCACTACCGCTCCACAGGGCTGGCCTCAAATACCACACGGCCGCCTACGATCGTGGTCTGTACCAGCCCTTTCACTTTCCATCCGACAAACGGCGTGTTTCGGCTCTTGGATCGAAATTTCGCCGGATCGACCTCCCACTGTTCATGCTGATCCACGATCACGACATCGGCGTCCGCGCCCACCCCCAATGTACCTTTTTTGAGTCCGAACGCGGCGGCCGGAGCAGAAGTAAGCTTCTGAACGGCTTGCTCGAGCGATAAGACCCCTTCCTCCACCAATCCCAACGTGAGCGAAAGCGCGGTCTCAAGTCCGACAATGCCGAATGGAGCCTCGGTAAAATCCTGCTGTTTTTCCTGAGTCGCATGGGGAGCATGATCCGTAGCGATCACATCAATTGTCCCGTCGCGCAACCCTTCCTTGATCGCCTGGACATCGGTCCAGGTCCGCAAGGGCGGATTCATTTTGGCATGGGTGTTGTAACCGCGCACTAGATCTTCGGTCAACGTGAAATGGTGTGGACAGGCCTCCGCTGTCACACGAATCCCGCGGGCCTTTGCCTCCCGAACCATTCGCGCCGACCCGGCGGTACTGATATGGGCCAGATGCAAACGAGCCCCCGTCAACTCAGACAGCGACAGATTGCGCGCCACCATCACATCTTCGGCTGCCGCAGGGATACCGGGCAATCCAAGCTCGGTGGAAATCAACCCCTCGTTCATGCAACCGCCTTCGGCGAGATGGAGATCCTCGCAGTGATCAACCACGGGCAGGTCAAACGCCGACGCATATTCCATCGCACGCCGCATCACCAAACTGTTCATCACGGGCTTGCCATCATCCGAGATCGCCACGCAACCGGAACGGCGCAAGTCACCGATTTCGGCCAGTTCCTTCCCTTCGGATCCTTTGGTGATCGCACCGATCGGCAACACATTCGCGAGACCGGCCAGCCGAGACCGTTCCAGAATAAACTCGGTCACGGCTTGATTGTCGTTCACCGGACTTGTATTGGGCATACAGCAGACAGTCGTAAATCCTCCTGCCACTGCCGCTGCGCTGCCGCTTTGAATGGTTTCTTTATATTCGAATCCTGGCTCTCGAAAATGCACGTGCAGGTCGACAAATCCAGGCAGAACCAACTTTCCTTCTGCCCGAATCGTCCGGCTG
>NIUT01000191.1 GCA_002254365.1 Nitrospira sp. UW-LDO-01 | reverse complement strand
GAGCCGGATGCATAGCGAAAGGTGCATGTCCGGTTCGGCGAGAGGGCGTGCGAAACCGCTGGTCGCAAGACCGGAATGGCGCGCATGTCCTACTCAACCCTACATTCCGATGCGACGCGGCTTTGTGTATCTGTGTGCCATTCTGGACTGGGCCAGTCGACGGGTGTGAGCGTGGCGGCTCTCTAATACGTTGACGACGGACTTCTGTCTCGACGCCGTGCAGGAGGCGATCACGCAGTATGGCTGCCCCAAGATCTTCAACACCGACCAAGGGTGTCAGTTCACCAGCCAGGAGTTCACGGGACTTTTGAAAGCCCAGGAGATTCAGATCAGCATGGACGGCAAAGGCTGCTGGCGGGATAACGTGTTCGTGGAGCGACTCTGGAAAAGCATCAAATATGAGGAGATCTATTTATATGCGTATGACACCGTCAGCGCGGCGCATCAGGGGCTGGCGCGCTATCTACTGTTCTACAACCAGACCCGACCGCATCGGGCGCTTAAGGGCCAGACGCCTGACCAGATCTATAATGACCATCTGACGACACGGCAGACCGCCGCGTCGTCAGCCATCCGCCAGGTGCCACTTATGAACTGGGAAAACTGTCCAACCAACCGGAACCACCTCTTTCATCACGCCGTACACGCCGGAACAGAACGGGATCATCGAACCGTTCTTTCGCAGTCTCAAAGAAGAGTGTGTCTGGCCTCATACGTTCCAGACGTTTGAGGAGGCCCGGCGAATCATCCGGGACTGGATGCAGTGGTACAACCAGAAGCGCCCGCATCAGGCATTGAGCTATCGAAGCACAGCCTAATACCGGGCACAACAACATAGGTGGCTTGATTCCAAGGGAACACTACACCCCCACCCGAGTTTGAAGCACGGGCGGCTGTTGCGTAACCCGGTGTCCACGAAATTAGGGGAAGATCAAGACGTGTCCGTAACTTCGCGGGAAGGGCAAGTTCAGTCAAGGAGCTTGAAATATTTCAGGCTCCCCCTCGTGCTTAGAGAATTGGTGTAAGGCTGCCATCCACATTTCTCATATAACTGTCGAGCCGAAACGTTATCCTCAAAAACCCATGCGTAAAGTGATTGCGTCTTGCAACTTGTTGCCATCTGCTCAAACGCCTCCATTAAGTGAAGTCCGACTCTTTCCCTCCGGTATGCAGGGTGCACCCCAATGGTAACCAGAGCGATGGATGGTTGTGGAAGGTTGTGCTGATCACAGGTCTTTACAGGTCTCGCGAGAGGTTCAATCCGCGATCTTGCCTCTTGCCAAAACCGTTTATCACAAAGAATCCAGGGTCTTATGATTAGACTGGAAACAACTACCCATCGCAACGCTCGATGCATTTTGTAGCCATGCTTTGAAGATACGCCCAAAGCATAACCAACGATGCGTCGTTCGTCATCTACTGCCGCAATCGCTAAGGCCTCGTTCGTATGTACAAACCAGTTGATGTAGCTTGTGATGTATCTCTTGCCGAAGCGTGAGTTTAGGTAAGCGCTAAAGATCTCCACATGCAAGTTTGCTGTATCAGATACCATTCTGCCTGCTTCAATCGTGACAATGGAAATAGCCATAGTAAGCTGCGTTTAGATCTATCCAATCTAGAGAAAGTTATTAGCCTGTGAAGTCCAGGGGGTGACCTAATATGTTCTGCAAGAGATCCCATACTCTGCTTATAATTTTTGAAAAGTAAAGCCGGTCAAAGCAGGCATAATGCATATTGACAAGTGTGCCTTGCATCTGGTCTCGGCCAGACCCACATGCGGTCGTAGAGCCAAAACTGGATTTTTACTAATATCATAGTGCTTATGAAAATGGCTATTCCAAGCTACCTCTAATTAGCCAAGACCCATTGGCAGATGAAACCTTCGCTTAATCCACCTAGTGACTTCCCATTCCTAAGGCAAGAGTCAAATTAAGGGTAGACCCTAATCCTTGAAAGCCGAGAAGGCCCTCGAGGGTCCTGGAATATATGACAAGCCGTAGTTCTTTTGAATGGTTGTACAATATTGAACGCTCGAACAAGCCCTCTCTCATACTCCAGTCAGTAGTTATATGATAATTAAGACATTCCAGAACATCAAGGTGGTATGCATTGTGCTTGATGAAGTCTTTGACCATTTGTGAGTGGCATCAATGAGAGAGAAACTTACGGAAGGGCAACCTTCATACATGAGGTGCTGTACATGACAACGATTCCAGAAAATTCCAGAAAACTGGTTTTCTCGCTATCCTGCATAGTGCTGTTCTTTATTGGAGAGGTGGCAGCTTATGCTGCCACATATTACACAGCAACAACAGGGTTTGATAGTAATCCTGGTACTATTGAACAACCATTTAAGACGATTGTGAAGGGTGTACATTCAATGCGGGCTGGCGATACCCTCAAGATTCGTGAAGGAACTTACGCTGAGAGATTGCACCATAATAGCCGTGTCGTCTTTCCGAGTGGTACTTCCTGGACAAACGCCGTGACTATCGCTGCGTACCCTGGGGAGAGAGTGGTCCTACAACCTGGTTCTGGGGGTTCGGTAGTCTCCATCGAGACGGCAAAACAATATATCATTTTTGATTCCTTGATTTTCGATGCCATCAACGCAAACTCAGAGAGCACCATCGGGATCATGGGCGGAGCCAACCATATTCGCTTTCAGAACTGCGAGATCAAGAACTCTTTTAAAGATGGGGTGATGATAGGATGGGGCGGCCTAGGGATCACTAGCGATTACAACGAGTTCATCAACTGCATCATCCACCATAGCGGTCGAAATGGGAGTTCCCAGATAAGTGGAGTGAACGTGCCTGGTCCCAATACTGCACCAGGTTTGGGGAGAGGGCATGGGATGTACATTGAGACATCCTATAATCTCGTCAGAAGCTGCGTCATACATTCGAACGGTGAATATGGTCTTAAGTTCTATTACGGAGACCCTAAGTCAGGAAGAAGGGCCAATCACAACACGATTCGTGACAGCGTGTTATATAACAATGCTCAAAACACGACTCGGTATGGCCATCCTATAGGAGGTGGGATCCTTCTCGCCACAGGGTTAAACAATCGCGCCATTAATAATATCGTCTACAATACCACCCCCCCTGACCCCTATGTACATGGAATCGATACAGGATATACCGCGACAGAGGCGTTAATTTACAATAACACTATTTATAATGTGGGCTTAGGTATACAAGTGACGGCAACCTCGACGAACGCGATCATCAAGAATAACATCATCTATAAGACCACTCACCTGGTGACGGAGGACAAAGGAGTCGGAACCACTTGGTTTCATAATTTAATAGATGTTAACCCTCGATTTGTGGATGCGGCGACAGGAAACTTTCGTCTTGCATCAAGCTCACCTGCGATTAATCGGGGAGAAACACTTCCAGAAGTAGAAAGCGATATCAGAGGAGTCTCTCGCCCTCAAGGAATCAAACATGATATCGGCGCACACGAATTTCGCGAAGAGACTGATTCAGCATCGCCGAATCGTCCGGCTGAACTGTCTGTGAATTGAGCGCGCGTGCGAGACTGCTTCTCTTAAGGCTACTCCTTATTCCTTCTTTCCCGACAAAGAAGACCGGGGTGGGTCCTGTTCGGTTAGACAGTTTCTATCCGCGCATGAGTGATGCCTGGCGGATTGCTGACTACGCCGCGATCTTCTGTATCGTCAGATTTGGTATAAAACAGACCTGATCTGGCGTCTAGCGCTCCAGCTGAGCCCACAGGCCCACAATTACCGATAGATAGAAAGTGACTGCGGTTGTCAATAGTGGACGCCATGAATCGCAGCCTCACGCCGCCGACTGCTGACGGGCCCACTGCAGGGCAACTGCCGCAGGCGAGCAATTCCCCAGTCGAGAATGTCGCCGCTGACGGTTATAGAACAGCTCGATGTACTCCGTGATCTCACGCCGGGCCTGCTCCCGCGTGGCATACCGCCGGTGGTGCACCAGCTCAGTCTTCAACGTCCCCCCAAAACTCTCCATTGGGGCGTTGTCATAGCAGTTGCCCTTCCGACTCATAGACGGGGTCAGGCCAAACTGCCGCAGCTGCTCCTGATAGTCCTGGGCACAATATTGGGACCCGCGATCGGAGTGGTGGATCACCCCCGGGCGTGGGCGCTTCGCCTCCACCGCTCGCACCAAGGCGTGACGCACCAAGTCCGTCGTCATCCGGGCCCCCATCGCATGCCCGACCACCTCACACGTATACAGATCTTTGATCCCCGCCAGACACAACCACCCTTCCGCCGTCGCGATATAGGTGATGTCGGTCACCCATGTCTCATTCGGGCGCGTCGCGGTGAACGTTTGAGCCAAGAGGTTGTCCGCCACCGGCAGTCGATGCGCCGAATCCGTGGTGGTGGTGAACCGGCGCACCGGTGTACAACGCAGGCCCAGGTTCTTCCGCAGCCGCTTGATGCGGCTGATCCCAGATGGAAAGCCGTCGTCCCGCAATTCCGCTTGGAGACGCTCCGGGCCGTACGTGTGTCGGGTCCGCACGTGTGCCGCCTGAATCGCCACTTCTAGGCGAGCGTTTTCCTGAGCGCGCTTCGAGGGACGCCGATGCTGCCAGGCATCGTCGCCGCTTCGGGACACCTCCAGCACCCGACACAACAGCCTCAGCGGATAGTGCGTACGCAGCGTCCTCATAAGCGCGTACCGGGCCGCTGCGCCTTCGCAACGTACGCGGTGGCTTGTTTTAAGATGTCGCGCTCCATCCGCGCTTCAACAAGTTCCCGCTTGAGCCGAGAGACCTCAGCCTCCAGCTCCGTCACGGGCCGTCGGCTCGCTCCCACTGTCGCAAGCTGGCCACGCCGCGCTTGCCCCACCCAGTTCTTGAGCGTTTTGCCCGACATGCTGAGGCGTCGGGCGGCCTCCGGAATCGTCACCGGCTGTTCCAAAACCAACCGCACGGCCTGCTTCCGGAATTCCTTCGTAGACTGCTGTCGCGGTATTTGTTCCATCCCTCACCTCCAGACCGCAGATCATAGGGTGAAGGCGTCCACTTTTTCGAGCTTACCTCACTTATAGCCAAGCCCTCAATTACTGATGGACATAGGCAGTGGACTTTAGCGATCATGCGGGCATGAGATGTTCACCAGATTTGCGCCAACGGGTCGTGGATTTTGTCCGAAGTGGGGGAAGCAAGGCCGACGCGGCTCGGCGGTTCACAGTCGGTGAGGCGAGCGTGTACCGCTGGCTCAAGCCTGGTGGCCTAACGTACCAGCGTCCTGGTCCTCGCCGGGCCCACAAATTGGATTGGGAGCAGTTACGCCGTCATGTGGAGGACCATCCCGATCGGACACAAGCAGAACGGGCGCGGCATTTCCACGTCTCCCGACATTGCATCTGGAACGCGCTGCGCAAACTGGCCGTCACGCATAACAAAAAGGATGGGCTACCAAGAACGTGACCCTCTCCGACGACGACGGTTCCTCCGTCTTCGTGAACGGTTTCTGCGACGCGGCAAACAGCCCGTCTACATCGATGAATGTGGGTTTGCCCCGTCGACGGTGCGGCGCTATGGATACGCGCCGAAAGGCCAGCGTGTAGATGGCCTGGTGTCCGGGCATCGACGGCCACGCACCTCGCTCATTGCCGCTCGTATGGATGGGCAACTGGTAGAGCCCTGTCTGTTCAAAGGCACCTGCGATACCGTGGTCTTCACCGCGTGGCTGCAGACGAGATTGTGCCCGCGCCTGACCGCCCACCATCTCGTCATCATGGACAACGCCACCTTTCATACCTCGCCCGAAACAGCGCAGCTCATCAAGGCGACTGGGGCGACCTTGCTATTCCTTGCACCCTATTCCCCCGACCTCAATCCCATCGAGCAGGACTTCGCCGTGCTGAAGAAACGCCGGGAATATCAGGAGCAAGCCACGCTCGACGACATCGTCAAGGCCTATCAATGATTGTGAACTTAGCTATAGCATACTGTCCGAATTTCCGGAGCCCTCTCTCGCTTCAGGACACTAAAAGCATCGCCAACCACGGGACCCTAGCTAAATTGGCTCCTCGCACTCTTACAGATCGCCTAGCCCGGCCTCCTCGTGCCTGTCGGTAATCATAAGATGGCTAACTCGGGTATGAGCTGCTATCCCCTACAAGCAGGATTGGGCTCCTATTCACAGCATTGACCTGTGCGATTGTGAAGGGTAGTCCCTTCACCTCATAACACTGCTCAAATTTATTGTCCTGAATTATTCTTATAATTTTAATGGGTTTTGTCGCAATCTATATTGGCATATACATTGCTCATGTAGCTGGTTGGGCGCTGGCGGATCGTGTTGGGGGTCCTAGATTACCATACCACGATGAGTTGGTACATCTACCCCTCTTTTTCTACCAACTCACTGGTTAGGAGAACTTCTCTAATGTTAAAGAGCAAAACGTGGTTAGCTTCAGGTTATCGTATAATTATAGGGATTACAGTTCCCTTCGTGTTATCAACGATCTTAGGATGCGGAGATGGTGGAGAAAACAGTCCAGTATCTTCCAATCCCTCCACAGCGCCGTCTGCTGAAGCAGGCTCCGTCTCCACAGAAACAGACTCACGATCATCAGAGATAGCGTCCCTCCCTGGTGAGTTACACGCCGGTGATGCAGAGGCTCCAGAAGATGCACTCGCTTTCAGCCCTGATTCAAATTTGACTGCTAGTTCCCTTGATGAGCCAGCAACAGATAGTCCTCCGCCACAAGCCCCCGCAGGAACCCCCATTGTAACTCTAAATTCAACACCGATTGGAGCTAGTGCGGAAGTGGTGTGGCAACCAAGTGCAGACTCAAACGTAAAGGGTTACTACATCTACTACGGGAGACAATCTTCTGGAGAACCAGGAGTATGCTCCTATGAAGGACGATATTCAGTTGAGTCGCCCTCTATTACCATTACGGAACTTGAGCCCAACTCCCCTTATTTCTTCGCTGTTAGTTCGCACTCTAGCTTCGAGAGCCCCTGCTCAAACGAAACAGCCGTAATCACACCTCCGGCTAAAGCATAGTCTGCGGTATTCATGCTGGCTCGAGTCCCTTCGGTAAGCCTGCATTGAGCTTGCCGAGGGGCTTGGGGTTTGAAGCACTATCGAGAGGCGAAACCACCAAGATAGCAGGCAGGACTGTTCGGTGGGCCTACTCAGCAACGCTGAAGGGCTTTGGCTCAGAACAGGGAGGCATCCACTGGATAATTGGGTACGTTGAGGAAAACGCTGCATCGCTGATAGTCAGCTACCATAAGCCTGGCCACGCTTGGCTCCTAGCCAGGCGAGCAGGTTCCCCTTTTGCCAGCCACCATCCAGCTTCAAGTAGACCTCGGTCTCTCACTGCTCTGCATACCCATCCTTCGATTCTGCTCTGGACGGTCTGGTGCTCTGTTTCGGGTACTCCTCATCCTGGCTACATGTAAAAGGCAGTCACCGCCTCAACAACCTCAGCTTGCTGTTCCATCGTCAACTCCGGATAGATCGGAAGAGCGATCGTCTCTTTGGCTGCTCGCTCGGACTCCTGAAAATCTCCCTCCCTATATCCTAGATACTCAAAACATTCTTGTAAGTGGAAGGGAACCGGATAGTAGATTTCCACCCCGATCTCCTTCTGCCTGAGGAATGCTACCAGCGCATCCCGTCGATCCACACAAAGCACGAATTGATTATAGATGTGGTAATGCCGAACACCTGGCACTCGATAGACCGGTACCGGCAATCGTACATTTTTCCTGTCCAGGAGCCCACTCGACCTAAAAAGTTCTCCGTACCGGATTGCGTTTTCCTGACGCTTTCTGGTCCATTCATCTAAATAATTCAGTTTGATGTTGAGGACCGCGGCCTGAATTGTATCCAACCGAAAATTACCACCGATCAGTTTATGGTAGTATTTCGGCTTACTCCCATGAACTCGCAAAATCCTCATGCGCTCCGCAAGTTCAGGATCACTAGTTACAGCCATCCCCCCATCACCTAAGCAGCCTAAGTTCTTACTCGGAAAAAACGACAAACAGCCAATGGTACCCATACTACAGGCCCGACGACCATCGCTGTATTCTGAGCCAATCGCTTGCGCAGCATCCTCAATAACACTCAGTTTGTGTTGTTTAGCTACCTCCATGATCGGCCCCATATCGGCACATTGTCCATAAAGATGGACTGGGATGATGGCTTTGGTTTTGGCAGTCACAACCCGGTCAATCTTGGCAGGATCAATATTGTACGTCACAGGATCGATATCGACAAAAACCGGCTTCGCGCCAAGACGAACAACGACTCCAGCCGTCGCAAAAAACGAATAAGGTGTGGTAATCACCTCATCTCCTGGACCAATACCGAGAGCCATAAGCGCAATCAACAGTGCGTCGGTCCCAGATGTAACTCCAACCCCATACTGAGACTGGCAGTAGGCGGCTATCCGCTCTTCCAACCTACCCACTTCAGGACCCAAGATAAACGTCTGGCTCTTGAAGATCTGTTCCAATACCACCATGATTTCCTGCTGAAGCGGCTCATGATGCACTTTGAGATCAAGTAAAGGAACCCCCATGCAGCTCTCCCTCCTTTGTGGAACACAAAGAAACCCTATGCCCAAGATTTCCTGGAGACAACCGCAGACTGAAGGCTAAGAATCTTCCACATCGCTTCAACTCTGGGATCGGTTGGCTGTAAACAGTTCAACCATTTTGATTCTTTCATATCCTGACGTCTGGGTCCAGGTGCAACACTGCACGCCCAAATGGACTAAGGTGTTGCTATGAACACGACCTGCTATAGGCTTAGTCCTGAAGAGCGAGTACTCCTGAGCTTCACCCTTGCACGGGCGGTGGGATCCCCTGACATCGTAACTATCCAGATCTCGACGACTTCTGGATTTACTGAACCGACCACTAAACAGTGCGTACTGCTTCAAGCGGCATACCGCACATGTGTCTCTTGAAAGAAGTTCTTGATCACCTGTGACTGTTTCTGCCGCCGATGCAGATGGCTGCGCACGGTCTTCACGAGTTCGGTCCGGTTCACCGGACGGCTCTTGCCCAGCCCGTGGGTTTTGACATCCTGATTCAAGAGTTCATCCGGATTGAGTTCGGGGCAGTAGCCGGGCAACCGGATCAGCCGAAGTCGTGTGGCGTGTCGGGCGACAAACCGTGTCACGACGGCAGCGCGATGCACAGGATGCCCATCCACAATGAGATAGAGCCGGCTGCTAACCGACTTCAGCAGCAGTGTCATGAACTGCACGAAGACGGGAGCTCGAAACCTCCCCTGAAAGACCATGAAGGCGAGTGCCCCCTTGTTGGTGATGGCCGAGATCATATTGCAGCCAAAGCGCTGACCGGTTGCCCGAGTGACGGGAGTCTGCCCCACCGGCGCATAGCTGCGGCCTGTCACATGATCGCTGCAGAGCCCCATCTCGTCTCCCCAATACAGGATGGCCCGTTCACGTTTCGCCTGCCGGGCCAGCGCCGGATACTCCTGCCTCAGCCAGCGCGTGATGGTCGCGTCCTTGCACTCGTAGGCCCGTCGTACCGGTTTCTGCGGGCTCATCCCCCAGGCCTTGAGATAGCGCCCGACCGTGACGAGCGACATCTCGAGGCCGTACGCACGGCGGATGAGCGCCGCCACGGCCGCCCGGGTCCACAGATAAAACGGCAACTTCAGCTGATCCGGCATCCGCCCTACGATCAACGCCCGAATGCGCGCAGCCCGCTTCTCGTTCAGCAGCCCTCCACCGACCCGCCGCCCCCGACGCTTGAGCGTCAGGGCTCGCAGCCCTCCTCGTCGGTCAAGCTGCCCCCAGTTA
>NIUT01000190.1 GCA_002254365.1 Nitrospira sp. UW-LDO-01 | reverse complement strand
GTACCGACCCAAATGCGATCATGGCGGTCCCGGGTGATCCATACTTGATGGCCCAGAAGACTTCGCCCTCAGTACGATGGCGCCAGAATCCATGATGCTGAAAGTTACGCGGCGCGGGATTCATACTCACCGCTCCCGGCCCTTTGCCGTCCCCTTCTATTCCATGACAGGTGACGCACCCGCCCTTGCCGTTGTACAGCAACTTACCGTTCTCAATGACTTCAGGAGTATTCGATAAAGGATTCTTGAGAGCTCTCGCTTCAGCCAGCTTATCGGCCGGCACGACTGGTTGCATCATGTGCCGTTCAGCAGCGCCGGCGGGTACTACGAAGTACAGCGAAGCGACCATCACCATCAACAGACTCGTTTTCATCTCCTTGTTCCTTTCGTCGATGGGATCAACGGCCTTCCGGCGTTAGAGATCCAATTCCACCATTTTACGGTGGAATCGAGTAATGACGTTCGGATCAGGTGTCAGCCTGATCTGAGCTTCGTCCTTTCCTTTGTAGGGCAGCAGGTTCAGGACATAGCGCAAGCTTTCCAGTCGCGCAGCCTGCTTGTCGTTCGCCTGCACGATGATCCAGGGGCTAAAGGTCGAGTGCGTTTTGCTGAACATTTCCTCTTTGCAGCGGGTATACGCATCCCACAGCTCCTGCGCCTTTTCATCAACCGGACTCAGCTTCCACTGCTTGAGCGGATTCTGCCGCCTCGCTTCAAATCGCCTGGCTTGTTCATCCTTGGAGATAGAGAACCAGAACTTAATGATGGTGACTCCGTCTTCATAGAGCATGTGCTCAAATTCAGGAACTTGCTGGAGAAATCGCTGGTGTTCCTTTTTCGTGCAGAATCCCATGACCGGCTCGACCACCGCGCGGTTGTACCAACTTCGGTCGAAGAAGACGATCTCACCTCTGTTCGGCAGCTGGTGAATATAGCGCTGAAAATACCACTGGCCCCGTTCTGCGTCGGTCGGCTTCGGCAGCGCCACGACTCGCATCGCACGAGGATTCAGATGCTCGGTGAACCGGCGAATCGTGCCGCCCTTTCCGGCCGCATCCCGGCCTTCGACCAAAATGGCGATGCGCTCCCCACTGCTTTGAATCCACCGTTGCAGCCTGACCAATTCAACCTGCAACTGTCGTAAGTCCTGCTCATAGAGCAGCGTCTTGCGCACTTCCTCGATATCGACGGCTTTGTTGGCAAGGAGTTTCAGAAACCCTTTTCTTGTGTTGACCCTTCGAAGATCATCCGCTGTCAAGACGTATCCCGGTTCACCGATGCGTCCAAGCCCCTGGGCGATCATGGCACTGCGCGGAACCTGGTACCCGTCTCCCTCCCTCGGGACCTTCGTGGGAATCGTCTCCAACTCGTGTGCATCCGTACCGGATGCGGACGGCAAGAGGTCATCAATGTCCTCGGTATCCGTCTGCCCCTTGCGATCTTTTGACTTCCTCGACGATTCTCCGCTCGCTGCCATGAGAAACCTCCTTGGCCCTAACCCACATGACTCATGAACACTTCTACTGCAATCAGGGATTCGCTGCGACGACTAGCCTACGATCGGCAGGCTCTCCCCCGGCTACCTCGACGTATTGTTTCAAGGAGGCCTTCGTCCCGCTGGCCTCCGCGTGCCCGTCTCGTCACGCGACTCCGCATTATTCATGACGAACCGCCATGAATAATGCGGGCTAAGAATCAGAACATCACGTTTCGGTCTCGCTCAGCCACGGCCTTGATGTAGTCCGGCATACCTTTGATGGAAGCACCAGCCACCAGATCCGCCACAGTGACCTGACGAGCCACCGCACAGGCTCCACAGACCCAGATCTGCACACCCGCCGCCTGAACTGCGGCAAGCAAATCCTTCAGAGGCGTCAAATTGACACCGGTGACATGATCCGCCACACCCTTCCGCCCCAACGTCACCGCTTCATTCCACAGCCAGAGCACCACGTCATGTCCTTGCTCTTTCGCCGTCTTCGCCGCCATGAAGGGCAGGGTCGCCATGGTGGGATCGTCGGTTCCTCGACTACCTGAAATAATGAATGTTGCCATTGTCTTCCTCCGTGATGAACTGAAGAGCCGATAGCTGATGGCCTATAGCGTACGGCACGGGCAAGATAGCGGAGCACTCCCTCTTTCTCTCACAGACGAGACACCTTCCGCCGTTCGCCCTTACCCCCCGACACTCAATCACTTCGCCAGACTCCTGATGTAGTGAATCAACTGCCACACCTGCTCGTCTGGCAGCGAGGCAAACGACATCATTCCGGTTCCCGGTGAGCCATTCTTGATGATCCAGAATAATTGACCATCCGAAATATCCCGCATCATCGCTCCGCACGTAAAGTTTCTTGGTGGTGGCACCAAGGCTGCTCCCATGAGTCCTTTGCCATCGCCTTGCTCTCCATGACACATCACACAGGCAACGGGCTGCGCCGTTTTGAGAAACAGTTCTTTCCCCGCCTTGATGGCTCCTGCCGATGACGAGAGCGGATTGTTCTTGGTCAAGAAGGCGTCCGGCGCCTTAGCCGTCTTGCGTGGCTGCACACAGGCACCGCTCTGTCCTCCTGCCGCTGTCGGCACCTCCGGAATTCCCTTGAATGTTACCTTCAAGTAGGCGATCACGTCCGCAACCCCCTGCTGGCCGATCGTGAGCCCCCAGTAGGGCATATTGGGCGATTTCCCGACGGCCACTCCGCCATGGTTGATGACGGTATAGAGATATTCCATCGGAAGCTTATCAAAGGGCATGTTGGCATGAATCGCGGGCTTAGGTTCCAGTCCCGACGCGGCAGGTCCGTCACCCTTGCCGGTCAATCCGTGACATTGGGCGCAGTATTCCTTATAGAGCACGTTGCCGCGCCCGGCGTCGGCCTGACTGAACTCGGGGCTCGTCCAGGGCTCGTAATACTGAAAGTCCGGTACGCCCTGAACCATCAGATAGCCGATCACCGCGCGAAGCTGTGGCTCCGTTGCGTCTGCTAGAAACTCGCCGCTGTGCGGCACAAAGTCTTGCGGGTTGAGGCCAAAGCGAAACAGCCAGTCCTTATCGTATCGCTGACCGGATTTCTGCAGCGCCGCACTCTGCTGCCCTCCGATCAGTTTGCCGTTCTCTTCGATCGTATGGCAGCCAAGGCACGCATGGGCCTTATAGGCCGCCCCTCCGAACGCCACGTCGAACTTGGTCACCTTTGACAGATCGAAGGCTCCGACTGTGACGCGCGGATCCTTGTTGTGTTCGGCGAAGTAATCGGCGATCGCGCCGGCCTCTCCCTCAGTGACAACCGGGTGTTTCGCCGAAACATCCGTCAGGTCCCATCGATAGCCTTTGACATAGAGCGGCGCCTCTTTTCCCGTCAGCCAGCGCATAAGCCAGGACCGCTGGTATTTGCTGCCGGCCCAGATCAAGTCCGGGGCCCGGAGGTTGAACCGAGAATCGGCTGTTCCTTCTAACCGGTGACACTGCACACAAGTCTGTTGGAGGAGATCCTTGGCGCGAGATTGATCACTCGCAAGAGAAGGATCTTGAAATAGTACCAGCAGTCCCGCTGCCAGTGTCACTGCCGTTGCCATCCTCCTTCTCATTCCCTGCAGACCCATCGCTTTCTCCTTCTGTTGGCTTGAGTGTAGGCTCACGATCCCTCGGCTTTGTGATGCGTATGTGGATTAAGTTTGATTGCAATGTTCGGTGCCACGGCGATGGACTGATGCACCGTACAACCGTGCGCAACCTTCAGCAGTCGCTCCCGTTGATCTGCCGTAATGCGATGGGGGAGATGGATCGCCATGTCGATACTGCCAACACGATGTGGCCCCTCCGACATCGTCCATTCCGCCTCGACGGCCAAGCCGTCTCGGGCGATACCGTGTCGCCCGCAGAATTGTCCCACGAAGTACGCAACACAGCTCGCAACAGACCCGACATAGAGTTCAACCGGACCCATGCCGGCATCCTGCCCTCCATCCTCGACCGGTTGGTCGGTGATGATTCGATGCTTCCCGCTCACAATGTCGTATCGAGTCCCGCCATGAAAGGTCGCTGTGAGTTTCATGTCGCTCTTACCTCCGGAAGTTTTACCGCCCCCCATAGGCAGAGCACACCGAGCGGTAACGCAATGAAGAGTCCGTTGATCCCGAGTGATTCATGAATAGTGACCGGCCCAAATGCTCCGAGCGAGGCTAAAGACGATTCAAGGTCCGGCCAGAGGAAGGCAAACGTCAACGCGCCGAACAGCCCTCCGACTATCGTCATCCACGCGTCCGGTTTTCCCTCCGCCGCCGCAGCCAGCGCCGTCCCTGGACAATAGCCCGTGACGGCAAAACCCACGCCAAAGATCAAGCCTGCGACCACGATCCCCGGCATATAGAGGTCTTTCACCTTCATATGGGCCACACCAGCCGCATCCAATACATGTACCCCTATCAACCCTACGCCGATGGCGGTCATGATGAGCTTCATAATCGTGAAATCTCTCAGCCGCAATGTACCGATGATCTTCGTGTAGCTCGACGCGCCCGACAGTTGAAGGACCGCGCCGAATGCTGCGCCGAGGACTAGACCTAGGAGTAATGTCATTGCTCTTCTCGCTCAGGGTAGAGCCACCGAGCCGTCAGGATCGCGCTCGAAAAAAGGGCAGTGGAGAATACGAACGAGCTCACGGCCAACTGCGACACCCCGCTGATCATATGGCCGGAGGTACAACCTCCCCCGAAGCGGGCACCGAATAGCAAGAGGAACCCTCCGATAAATGACCAGATCAGACGCTTCACCGGAGTCGGTCCGAAGCGCTGTGCCCAGAGGGAAGGAACGACGCTCACGCTGAACCGGTTTGTGACCATCGCCGCCAGAAAAGCTCCAATTGGAATCCCTGCAACGAAAAGAAATTCATACGTGGCCAAGGTCCACCCTTTGCTGGCTGTACTCAGATACGGGCTGTTGTCGGCCACTTCAGGAAGCACGGCATGTAAGAGCACACCATCCAACACCACATACTGCGTGGATACCCCGATCGGCTGGATGAGAGCCACCGCCACCGACAAGACCACGCCGATTGCAAGACCACCTGCCCACCAGGGTAAAATTGGAAGGATCGCCTTCTCGGGATTAGCCATCTTTTGTCGCATGCACGTCGGCACTCAGGAGATCAATAGGGTGCATCCGCCGGTTTGCCCCCCTTTGGCCAATCATGAATCTTGTCGGGAAAGTCAGGTCGAGGTTGCGTATTAATATACGCCGCCGCGTCGAGGGCTTCATCGTCCGTCACCGTCCAGCCCCAGCCTCGTGGCATATTCGCTTTGATAAAGGCAGCAGCCACGCTGACCCGCGCCATTCCTGCGCCAATATTGTACGAACGCGGTCCCCACACGGGCGGTGCTGCCATGGTACCTTGTCCGTCGGAGCCATGACAGAAGACACATTTTTTCTCAAAGACTTTCTTACCGTTGATAGAGTCTGGTTGATGAGTCGAGGTCAGGCGCGGAATTCCTCGCCACGGCACTGTACTGCCGGCTGGCATGTTTTTCGACAACCATTTGATGTAGGCTACGATGCCCGTCAGCTTCACACTGTCCGGCGGGAGAGGCTTCCCATTCATACTGCGTTCGAAACACTCGTTGATCCGATCGGCTAATGTCATCTGACGGCCGGCTCGCTCACGATACTGCGGGTAGAGCGCACTGATACCGACGAATGACGCAGCATTCGGGTTAAGCCCTCCGTCCAAATGACAATTCGTGCAGTTGAGCGCATTGCCGACATACAGCTTTCCGTACACTTGCGTATTGACTACCATCTCGTAGCCCAGTCGAATCTGTTCGCCCCTCAAATCACCGGGAATCGTTTCTGGCGACGGCGGAGCAAACAACGCGTCGACCGACGACTCTGTACTTGGACGACCAGTTGCCTCCTCACTCCCCGTCACCCGTGGAGGCGGGGTACAACTGATCACCCCAGCCAGCGTATACACCAGCAAGACCCAGACGGCGACCGGTCGGCTCATCGATTCCCCCTCACTTCTTCGAACTGGACGTAGGAGTGCAGGTATTAATCCCCAGCAATGTGAACAGCGGGCAAT
>NIUT01000189.1 GCA_002254365.1 Nitrospira sp. UW-LDO-01 | reverse complement strand
AATTCTGAATGAGTCCGTGAGATCCACGTACTCCTGCGTTGTGATGCATACAAGCACTTTGTCAAGACCATGCAGTGTAGTGTTTCATTAGTGCTTTGACATTGGCCGTTCGCCCTGAGCTTGTCGAAGGGCAAGTGTTTTCAACTGGTTCCATTCATGGTTCGACAGGCTCACCACGAACGGAAGGTGAAGGAATTTATGAGACACCACACTAGTGTTCCGCGTGCGACGCAACGGCCGGTCTGTCAACCTTCCGCTTCTCCAGAATCTTTTCCACGAGATCCCGTGGCACTTCGTCGTACTGCGCAAACTCCATGGCATAACTCCCTCGACCGGCAGTCATGGCATTCAACGCGGTGGCATACCGAAGTAATTCCGCCAAGGGCACCAGCGCCGTGATCTGCTCCACCTGATCGTGCGCATTCACGGAGAGGATGCGTCCTCGACGGGCGTTCAAATCCCCCATCACGGCCCCCACCGTATCGGTCGGTGTATCGATCTCGATCGTCATCACCGGCTCCAACAGGACAGGATGGGCGCTCTCCATCGCTTTTTTGAATGCCATCGAGCCTGCCATCTTGAATGACATTTCCGAAGAGTCAACCACATGATAAGACCCATCATAAACAGCAACCTGTACATCGACCACCGGACATCCGCTCAGCGGCCCCTCGTGCATCGCCTCATGCACACCCTTTTCCACCGCCGGAATAAAATTCCGCGGAATGGCCCCTCCGACGACTCGATTCTCAAAGGTAAAGCCCTGTCCTCGCGGCAGCGGCGCCACCTCGAGCCAACAGTCGCCGTACTGCCCATGCCCCCCCGTCTGTTTCTTGTACTTTCCCTGCGCCTGGGATTGCGTCTTGATGGTTTCTCGATAAGGAATTTTCGGAGTATGGAGGATGACATCAACTCCGAATTTTCGATGGAGCTTTTCCACCGCAAGATCGATATGGAATTGCCCCATCCCACTGAGCACCATTTCTTTGGTCTCATCGTTCCGGGAGAATTCCAGCGTCGGATCTTCTTCGATGAGTTTGTGCAGACCGAGACTGACCTTGTCGACCTCCGCCTTTGATCTGGCCTCGATTGCGTACGATAAGATTGGTCTCGACAGACCAAGCCCTGGATAGCAAATCGGATTCCCTTCCTGCGACAACGTATCACCGGTGTGAGTGTCCTTGAGTTTGGCAATCGCCACGATGTCTCCACCTTTGGCGGAATCGATCGCCACATGCCGCTTCCCCAAGACTCGGTAGAAATGGCCAAGTTTCTCCCGTACCTGTTTAGAGGCATTGATCACGATCGAATCAGCATGGACGCTGCCTGACACCACACGACAGTAGGACAATCGACCGACAAATGGGTCGATGATCGTCTTAAAAACATAGGCGGAAAAAGGTTCCTCAACAGTCCCCTTCCGCTCACACCTCTCAGAGGTCTCTGGCTGGATACCGTACCAGGGATGCGTCATACCACGCTCAGATGGCGACGGCAAAAGCTTCACCATGGCATCAAGCAGAGGCCAGACTCCCACGTTCTGCGTGGCCGATCCAGCATACACCGGAAGCAATTGCCTGGTCACAATACCTCGACGCAGCCCTTGAAGCAGTGCGTCATCGCTCAGATCGCCCTCCGCAAGGTAGGTCTCCAGTAGTGTCTCTCCACTCTCTGCCACAGCCTCCAAGACCTTGGTTCGTGCTCGGCTGAAACCCTCCTCCAGATGGGCTGGAATGGGGAGGAGGTCGACTTTCACGGAGCTCGGACCGGATCGGACGAACTGTTTGAGCCGGACATCGATGACACCATCGAGTATCCCACCAGAACGGACCGGCACCGTCATGGGAATCGGCGTACAGTCGAGTTGTTTACGACACAGTTCAAGCACGTCCTCATAGGCGACGCCATCCTTATCAAGCCCGCTCACGAACAACAGGCAGGGAAGTTCCAACTCTTTGATCTTTGCCCACAGACGAGAGAGTTCGGTACGCACGCCGATCTGCTCGGTCATGACGAGAACGACCGCATCGATGGCACGGAGCGCGGCCATCGACTCACCGAGTAACGCTAAAGCACCGGGAGTATCGATCAGGGTGAGCTGGGTCTGATTCCACGAAAACTGCAACAGGCTGGTACTGGTCGACGTACGATGACGGAGTTCTTCAGGCTCAAAATCCGAAACAGTTGTTCCCTGCATGACTGAGCCAAGTACGGGAAGCGCTCCCCCCATGTATAACAAGGCTTCGCTGAGAGAGGTCTTCCCTGCATTGGCACTGGATACGATCGCCACATTCCTGATGGACTCTCCGCAGGCTGTTTGCATGATCGGCCCTCCTTATCCACGATGGTGCTCTACGCCATTTGTATCCTCACCTTTCTGCTCCCCTGCTCAGGTTGACGAACATTCCCAGGATGTCATCCGTCACCTACTGCTCGGTCAGCCACCCCTCATCCGCAAAGCTCACGTAGCGACCATCTCCGAGGATGATATGGTCCACCACACGGATCCCCAACAACCGTCCAGCCTCGACAAGTCGGCTCGTCAGTTGCCGATCCTCACCACTCGGTGTGGGATCTCCACTGGGGTGATTATGAAGAAGAATCACAGCAGCCGCCGATTCACGGACGGCCAGGGCGAAGACCTCACGCGGATGGACGATGCTGAGGGTCAGACTACCTTCAGACACCGTCACCTCTCTGATCACGACGTTCTTGGCATCGAGCAGAACGACCTTAAACAGTTCGTGCTTTATCCCACGCAGTAAGGGGTGAAAGTGCTTATAGAGGTCGGCGCTCGACGAAATACGCGTCCCAGTTGAGAGTGGCGCCGCAAGTGATCGTCTTCCGAGTGCCAGGGCGGCCTTGAGCTGAGCAGCCTTGGCCGGGCCGATTCCAGGAATGGTACAGAGTTCGTCCGTCCCGCAGGCCGCGAGGCCTCCCAACCCGCCCATCCGTTCAAGCAGTTCAAGTGCAATCTGGACAGCTGAGGCATCACGACGGCCGGTTCGCAACAGAATAGCTAGCAGATTGGCATCGGACAAGGCTTCTGGCCCCTTGGCAAGGAGACGCTCACGAGGTCGCTCGGCTTGGGGCCAGTTCGCAATGCCCTTTCCGCGATCTTTTCCTGCCATGACATCCCTTGTGATGGACAAAAAATTGACGAGCCGGACTCTTTTGTACTGTCAATTTCCTGAAAAACCCTGATTCCACTTAACTACGTAACGTGCAAATCATTGAAAAACAACAGAATGACAATTTGGTGCAGCTCTTGCTTAAATTCGCCGTCAGCTGTGAACGTAACCACCCTGGGAGGGTTCAATGGAATGTCCGAAATGCAAGGGAATGATGATGCTGGAACGGTTCTCGGACTTCTTTCTCGTGTTTTATGCATGGAAATGCATCAACTGCGGCGCCATTATCGACCGTACCATTTCCAATAATCGCCGGAAGAGTTTGGCTGCCCGCGAATCTCAGACCGTCGGTACGCGCTAACACCATCGATCAGTCGGGCTCGAATTCCACGAGCCCGCAGGCCCTCCGTGACCGTCTGAGCTGATCACGGGAGTGCTTGTACATCGCCTACTGACAGAGTCATTATAGTCTTCCCACAAAAGACGGTCAAAGCGACAAGGACATCTCCCCCCCCTCAGACCTCCCAACCAATCGCCCAGATTCATCAGGTTCGTCGTCAGTACGGCAACTTCTCAGCCCTCGTTTCTTGACCCCTGTAAAAACGCTATGTTAGAGTTCAGCTCATCGTATGGCGTGGTGCTGTGTGGAATGCGTGTGATTGCAGGAACCTACCGTGGGAGGCGTCTTTATGGGCCACAAACACAGACCCTTCGTCCAACCTCTGATCGAGTTCGAGAAGCATTGTTTTCCATTCTTGGGAATCGGTTGCCACACAGTCGTTTTTTAGACCTCTATGCAGGAACCGGTGCGGTCGGAATCGAGGCTCTCAGCCGTGGCGCGGACCATGTCACCGCCGTTGAATCGGACAGGGACGCCGTGAACCTTCTCCAGCGGAATAAACAGCTCTGTCAGATTGGCTCGGAACTGACGATACAGGCTCACCCTGTTGAACAGTTCCTTCGACGCCCAGACCATTGGAATGGCCCCTACGATGTGGTCTTTGCCGATCCTCCCTACGCAGAAACGACAGGACTGTCCTCGTTATTGAGCCAATCACGGACCGAGGCGCTCTTTGCTGAGGATGCCTGGCTCGTCGTCGAACATGGGGGAAAGACCACGGCTCCCGCTGCGCTCGGCCCTACCAGCTTGCGCCGACAATATCGCTACGGCGACACCACACTGTCGCTCTACTCTTCTTGACATGTACGAACAATGAAAACAGGCATTTACCCCGGCACATTTGACCCCATCACCCACGGGCACACTGATATCATCACCCGCAGCCTCCGGATGTTTGATCGAGTGGTGGTGGCCGTCGCTCCTAATCCCTCCAAGCATCCGTTATTCAATGTGACGGAACGCGTCGAGATGGTCAAACTCGTCATGAAGGACCTTCCTCAGATCGAAGTCACGCAATTTGACGGCTTGTTGGTTGATTACGTTGAGCGGTCTGGTGCCAACGCCATTATTCGAGGCTTACGGGCGATCTCAGACTTTGAACATGAATTCCAGATGGCACTGATCAATCGAAAATTAGCGAAAACCGTGGAGACCGTGTTCTTAATGCCCAGCGAAGAGTACTCCTACCTTTCGTCGACCATTATCAAAGAGGTGGCACGGCATGGAGGTACCCTGACTGAGTTTCTTCATCCTGAAGTCGCACGCCGTCTGAATGATCGTATCAGGAGTCTCAAATCATGAAACTTGCTGCCCGTGTCAGCCGCATCGCTCCGTCCCCCACACTCGCCATAGCGGCGACAGCCAAGGCCATGGCGGCACAGGGATTAGACATCGTTGACTTTTCAACCGGAGAACCGGATTTTGATACACCGGAGCCGGTCAAGGCCGCAGCGGAGGCTGCTATTCGCGCGGGGTTTACCAAATATACTCCTTCCTCGGGCATTGACGAGTTGCGCGGCGCCGTCGCCGAGAAGTTATGGGCTGAACTCGGAGTTCGGTATGACAAGTCTCAGATCCTGGTGTCCTGCGGCGCCAAACATTCGCTGTATAATCTGGCGGAAGCGTTGCTTGAAGCGGGGGATGAGATTATCATTCCCACACCCTACTGGGTCTCCTACTCTGATCAAGCCCTCTTGAACGATGCGACTCCGATCCTCATGCCGACCAAAGAAGACGAAGGGTATGCCGTTCGGCCTGCACAACTCGAACAGCTCATTACCCCGAAAACCAAAGCCATTCTTCTCAACAGCCCAGGCAACCCAACCGGGGCCACCTATGACCGCGGCACCTTGGAGCAGATCGCGGCCGTGGCCATTCGTCATGATCTCATCGTGATTTCCGACGAGATCTATGAGAAGGTCCTGTACGATGGAGCCAGCCACGTGAGCATCGCCTCGTTGGGGCCCGAGATTGCTGCACGAACAGTCATCATCAACGGAGTGTCAAAAGCCTATGCCATGACCGGATGGCGTATCGGCTATGCGGCAGGCCCCAAAGAGCTCATTACGGCCATGGCCAATATCCAAAGCCAGAGCACCTCCAACCCCTGTTCGATCGCACAGAAGGCAGCCGTCGCCGCGTTGCGTCTCGGAGAACCATTCACAGTTAAAATGGTCGAAGAGTTTTCCCGCCGGCGAAAGACGATCGTCGAGGGACTGAACAACATTCCAGGTGTGACCTGCTCGATGCCTCGTGGCGCCTTCTACGCATTCCCCAATATTAAAGGAGTCTTGGGGAAACGAGGGCCTTCAGGTATGCTCAAGACACCAAACGAGTTGGCCAACTATCTGTTGAATGATGCGCACATCGCAGTAGTCCCAGGCGAGCCATTCGGCAGTCATGACCATCTCCGATTGTCATATGCAACCAGCATGACCAACATTACCAGAGGACTCGAACGACTGGGACAGGCCTTTGCCAAGCTGGTGTAAGCGACCACCGGCTCGTCCCAAGATACCGTGAATGGAAGACTGATGGAGGAAGGACGCACCAATGCCAACGTATGAATATCAATGTGACAGTTGTTCACATCGCTTTGAGGTGAAACAAAGCATAAAGG
>NIUT01000188.1 GCA_002254365.1 Nitrospira sp. UW-LDO-01 | reverse complement strand
TCGACGTACTGTTCAAGTACGCCTTGGTCCCTCGGGCCTCCGCGTGCCCGTCTCGCAAGGCGTCTTGTCGGTTTCGTGACGAACCGTCATGAATAATGCGGGCTAGTAACCGAGATCAATGTCGCTCCGGTAACATGGTGACGGGCTGCGTATGAGGTCCTGAGCTCAGTCTGAGAGAGCGGAGTGGGATGGAGGCGGAGGACTCTGAGTCAAACGGAAGGAGTTCCCGGTCTTGAGAATCAGAAGGTGAGAAGGTAACGTTCAGAAATTGTTTGTATGAGCAATTGGAGGTGAACGATGGCACGGATCGTCATTATCGGCGCATCAATCGGCGGCTTGCCCGCTGCGTACGAGGCACGAGCCTTACTGGACCAGAAGCACAAGGTGACGGTGATTTCGAATGTCGATTATTTCCACTTTGTTCCGTCCAACCCGTGGGTCGCCGTGGGTTGGCGCAAGCGAAGGGACATCAGCTTCGCGGTGGGGCCGGTGTTGGAGAAGAAAGGAATCGAGTTCATCTACGAAGCGGCCCAGCGCATCGAACCTGAGCAGAACCGGATCATCACGGCAAAAGGCGAGGTGCCGTACGACTATCTTATCATCGCCACTGGGCCAAAATTGAATTTCAGCGCCGTGCCGGGACTCGGCCCCAGTGGACATACCCATTCCATCTGTACGGTGGACCATGCGGAGCAGACCTGGGGGGCTTACCAGAGCTTCCTGAAGGATCCAGGTCCGATCGTGGTCGGGGCGGCGCAAGGCGCCTCCTGCTTCGGCCCGGCGTACGAGATGGCGTTTATTCTGGATACCGATCTACGCAAAAAAAGACTGCGACGGAAAGTGCCGATCTATTTCGTGACGCCTGAACCCTACATCGGTCATATGGGCCTCGCTGGTGTCGGGAAATCGCGGCGTTTGATGGAGGATGAGTTCGCGGACCATTCCATCACACCGATCGTCAACGCCTCGATCAAGGAAGTGCAGCCCGGCAAGTTGCAGATGGAAGATGGGCAGGAGATTCCCTTCCGCTATTCGATGTTCATTCCACCCTTCAGCGGGGTCGATGCTGTGGCCGGAACGCCGGGCCTGTGCAATCCCAAAGGCTTCGTCAACATCGATGCGTATCAGGCCAACCCCAAGTACAAGAACATTTATGCTGTGGGCGTCTGTGTGGCCATTCCACCAGTGGAGCAGACCACGGTGCCGACTGGGGCGCCCAAGACGGGCTATATGATCGAGTCGATGGTGCGGGCGGCCGTGCACAACATTCAGGCTGATATCGAGAACGAGACCCAGCGAGAGACCGCCACGTGGAATGCGGTCTGCTTGGCGGATATGGGTGACACGGGCGTGGCCTTCGTAGCGCTGCCGCAAATGGCGCCTCGAGACGTAACCTGGGCCAAGAAAGGCCGCTGGGTGCACTTAGGCAAGATCGCGCTGGAGAAGTATTTCCTCCGCAAGATGAAAAAGGGCGAAAGCGAACCCTTTTACGAACGCGTGGTCATGAACGCGCTGGGGATCACGAAGTTGGAGCAACGCCGATGAGTCGGCTTACGGCTCCTTTGGTGGTCTGTCAGGTCGAAAACCGGGCTAGTCGATCATTCTCATCGCGGACTCAGTCAACACACCTAGTCGACTGCCAAAGACGAGGGAGACGGTCATGGCGTTGATCTTCGGCGGAGAACCAGGCGGCCTGCGTGAAAGGGCTTTCGGAGTGCTCCTCACCGTCATGCTCCTTTGTGTGATGAGCCCAGGGCATGTTGTGGCGGAGGAGCAAGAGGCTGTCGCACCGGAGCTCAAGTTGAGCCTGCGCGACGCGATTCAAGCTGCGGTCGACAACAACGTCAATGTGCGGCTGCTGAAAGAACGAATTGCCGCCGCACAAGCACAGACCAATACGAGTTTCGGTGCGTTGCTTCCGAATGTCGGTGGATACCTCACCGGCAGACATCAAACCGTCAATCTAGCGGCCTTCGGGCTTCCCGCCGATCGACTCTCGGGTCTGGGCCTCACCCGGAGCGTGACGGATCCGTTTGAAGTCTATGACGCACGGGCAACCCTTGTGCAAAACATCTTCAGCCTCAGTCTCCTTCAGCGATGGCGGGCGGCGAAATCGGGACTCGATGTGGCTGGGCTGGAGGCGGAGGTGACGAAGCGCGATGTGATGGCCACGGTTGGATTGCTGTATATCGAAGTGTTACGGGCCGACGAAGCGGTCAAGGCGCGTCTGACCGATATTGAGCTCAGTCAGCAATTGCTCAAGTTGGCAAGAGATCGCAGAACGGCAGGCGTGGCAACGGGTTTAGATGTCACCCGTCAAGAGGTGCAGCTGGAGAACAACAAACAACGGTTGTTGGTATCCCAGAATGAACAGGAAAGCGCGCGTCTCAATCTGATTCGGGCGCTGGGGATCGCATTTGACGTACGACTGACCTTGACCGATGAATTGAAATTCGTTCCGCCAGTCACGCAACGTGTGGAAGAAGCACTCGTCACCGCGCGCGAACAGCGGCTGGAGTTGAGGGCTCAAGAAACTCGCCAGCGACTCGCGACGCTCAGCCTCAGTTCCGTGACCAGCGAACGCATACCTTCGCTCTCGTTGAACGGCGACTACGGCTGGATCGGGTTGAAGCCGGATGAGGCAATGACCACGCGGTCCATCGGCCTGACGCTCTCCATTCCCATTTTCGACGGAGGCCAGCGGGAAGGTCGAATCTCTGAAAACCGCAGCCGAGTCCGGCAAGAATCAATCCGCATGAAGGATGTATCGGATCAAGTTACTCTAGAAGTACGAAACGCGTTGCTCACCCTGGAGTCGTCCACGCAACAGGTCGCCGTGGCCGAGAAGGGCTTGGAGTTGGCGTTAAAGGAATTGACCTTCGCCAAGGATCGGTTTGCCGCCGGCTTGGTGACTAATATCGAAGTGACAAACGCTCAAGCCTCAGTCGCGAGGGCTCGCGACAATCAGATTGAAGCGCTGTTCCGGTTCAACGCCTCACGGATCAATTTGGCCAGAGCCAAAGGAGAAATCGACAAGCTCTTCTGACCTTGCGGTACTCATGAACGCGTCGGATACCGTTGCTGATGCCTGGACGAGGACAATCTTGTAGCTTTGGTAGGCACGTGCGATCCAGTCGGCTCTGAACGGCTGGTGTTCGATATTCGCGCCTCTGCGCCGGTGGGGCCACTGCGGTATGTCATCGTGATCGGGCAGGGAATCCATATAGAGGAATCAGTATGCACGCCGGAAGTCCGCTGAGACATCTCGTCTATGCCAGCGGCATCCTGTTCCTTGTCATCAGCCTTGGTACGGTTGGGTATGTGCTGATCGAGGGGTGGTCGGCGTTCGACGGCCTCTATATGACGGTGACCACACTGACGACGGTTGGGTACGGCGAGATTCATCCCCTCTCATCGGCGGGGAGGCTCTTCACCATTGTGCTGATCCTCATGGGAGTGGGGACACTCTTCTATGTGGTAGGGAATGTTGCTCGCTTTGCTCTGGAGGGGGAGCTTCAACAGGCCTTTGGCCGGTATCGACAGGGAGGGAGAGTGAAAACTTTGAACGACCACTACATCGTGTGCGGGTACGGTCGGATGGGCCGGCATGTGTGCAAAGAACTTCAAGCCAAACCGGTCACTGTTGTCATCGTCGAGAAAAGCCCGCCGGTCGTGGCTGCCGCACGAGGAGAGGGATTTGTGGTCATTGAAGGGGATGCGACGCAGGATCAGGTGTTAGTGCGTGCTGGGATCGAACGGGCGAAGGGCTTGGTCTCCTTGGTGAATACCGACACGGAAAACCTCTATATCGTCTTGACCGCACGGGGACTCAATAAACATCTCTTTATCATGGCACGAGCCGGTGAGGAAGGATCTGAACAAAAGCTGCTTCGAGCCGGAGCCAACCGGGTCACGTCCCCGTATCTCATCGGGGCAAGCCAGATCGCGCAGGTCTTGCTCAGACCCAACGTTGTGGAGTTTCTGGATCTGGCCACAAAGCGCGAGCACCTCGGGTTGCAAATCGAAGAAATCACGATTGAACAGGGGTCACGCTTTGACGGGAAGACACCTTGCGAATGCGGACTTGGTGAGGAACGGGGGTTGATCGTGGTTGGGGTCAAACGCCGATCCGGACATCTTGAATTTAATCCTGGCGCCAAAGTCGAGTTGGTCGCAGGGGATACCTTGATCGTGCTCGGACAGGTCGAAAGCCTCAGAAAGCTGGAGTCGGTCATTCGGTCGACTGGGGAACTGGCGTAACACAATTGAATGAGAAATGACGTTGCGTCAGCGAGTGGTAAGTGATCCGGTCCAGCTGTTCACGGTGGATGGCCCTAGGTGACCGCTCAAACCGGTCGGTCGTTACGATTCTCCCTCTCTCGAAACGTTGCCCTGAGTACACCTGCATCACATCGGAGTCGCGTGGCGAAGCTCAGCCGTCTTTACGCTGTTGCATCTGTGAGCAGCTGTTGCGCACTCCTCAATTCGATCCCAAGGGCAACGAAACGGCGCCCCGCTTTTCGTGAATCCAATCTGATCGCAGCGACTCTCATTTGGTGGAGGAGGCACATGCTTGATGTGGAAAGAAACGAATGAGTAGGGATCAACCATCGCTTGGGAAAAGTGCGGTCACGACGCGGGTCGTGCATGATGGGGTGATGATTAGGATATGACTCATCTGACGTCCAGACAATCGTCGGTTGACAGAAGGGCGGCAAGCCTATGGATTTGCCGTACCGATCGATGAGCTGGGAAAGTTTTCTTGCAGTTCTCTTCGGCGGAATTGTGGGCGTGACATTGGGCGCGACGGGAGCCGGCGGGTCGCTGTTGGCGATTCCCTTGTTGGTGTATGGTCTTGGGCTGCCTGTACAGGAAGCGACCGCGACGTCGCTCCTTGTCGTCGCGGCCTCCGCGGGACTCGGCGCATACGGTCACCTCAGAGCAGGCAACGTTCGGCTGAAGGCGGCAGCCCTGTTCAGCGCCAGCGGCTGGATCGGTGCGTGGTTGGGCGCGCTCGCTCATCGCCTGGTTCGCGAAGAACTCATCCTCCTCTTGTTCGGGGTTTTGATGTTGGCCGTCGCCTGGCGGATGTGGCAAGGCCACACCGTCTCGGCCATGGACGAGGGCCCACGCTGCGCAGACGAGATGCCTCGCAGATGCGTGATCAGAGCTCTGGTCGTCGGGTTACTGGCCGGCGTCGTCACCGGATTGTTTGGTGTCGGCGGAGGCTTCGTCATCGTGCCGGCATTGTCGATGATTTTGGGCTTCCCGATGCAGATGGCGGTCGGCACCTCGCTGCTGATTATCGCGATTGTCTCGCTCGGCGGCCTATTGGGTCATGTACAACAGGGCCGGCTCGATTGGCTTGTGACGGGCTTGCTGTTGCTGGGCAGCGGTCTGGGGATGCTCGCGGGAACAGAGGTGGCACGTCGAATCCCCCCAGCACGCCTTGCGAAACAATTTGCAGTCATAGCAGCCGCCGTCGCTGCCGGTCTCATCCTCCACAACGGGATCGCATTGAGCTGGGGCGCGCGCTGATTCAGGGAAACAGGCATCATGTCCCGGCATACCGAAGCATCGAGCGGCCATGAGCTTTGCTACTGTGTCGTGTTCGCATACGGTGGTCACGGATCAGCGCCTCGACATTGGGCATGACCGCGATGATCCCTGACGAGTCGGAGGTGGCGAACTTATGGGGTGTCTGGCGAGGGATGGTCCGAATCATGTGAATCCATTCTGAGCATGCGTGACTCATACTCACAAAAGGAACCGCCGATCGATCCAGTGACCATAAGCGGTTGTGCCTCAAGGCGGTCCATGAGTGGAAAGAGCCGACGGAGTTTTCTAATTTACAAACGGAGGGAATGATGATGAGGAGATTAGGTTTTGGATTTTTGGGAATCGCAGTAGCGGTCGCGATGATGGTGTTCCCCGTCTTTGCCGACGAGGGCCATGGGAAGAAGGGGCAAGGCGGTCACGGTCAGGAGGGACAGGACGATCATAGTGGGCATTACCTGAAACATCTGTTGAAGCATGCCAAAGAGTTTGGGTTGACGCAGGAGCAGGTCGGCAAACTCAAAGCCTTACAGCTGGACTTCCAGCGTTCGGAGGCCAGGTTGGAAGCCGATGTGAAGATTGCCAAGCTTGAACTGCACGCCATGCTGGAAGATGAGCAGGCCGACCTCACGACCATTCAGGCCAAAGTCGAGCAGTTGAAAAAGTCAGAAGCGGCTTGTCTGCTCTCGGCCATCAAGGGGAAGCGCACCGCCATGGCCCTGTTGACCCCTGATCAACGGGAGAAGGACCGAGTTCATCGTGAACACATGAAGAGTCAGGATGAGAGTCAACATAGCGGCGGGATGGGTGGAGGAA
>NIUT01000187.1 GCA_002254365.1 Nitrospira sp. UW-LDO-01 | reverse complement strand
CCGGTCGAGAGCCCCGCAAAGAGGCCTACGATGATTGCCACCACCCCGGCTCCAATCCGTATCGGTCGTTCGATTCCCCCAACATTACATGTCATGTCACTCCCTCCTCATCTCACCATTGACAGCCATCCCCGTTTCGCACCTTGGCACCTGGTCTGTAGGAGACACCTCTCGGCGATTGGATTCATTTTTATGGTTGGCCAGGAGACTCGATCTTAAATGTGCGCACATAGGCCAACACATCCCAGATTTCTTCGTCCGAGAGTGCATGTTTCCAAGCACCCATGACCGTGTTCGGTTTGCCGTCGTGAATTCGGCGAAACAACGACCCATCCAGTCGACTCTGGACGGCGAGCGATGTGAGGTCTGCCGGAGGTGGAACGAATTGGAGTCCTCGTACGCCTTTGCCGTCGATTCCGTGACAGAGTATACAGGTGTTCACGTAAATCTCCCGTCCGGTGACTGCGTCACCGCCTTCTTTGGCAAGGACCGCGGTCTGCTTCACTCCAAGATTGCTGAACCCCAGTCCACACAAGCCGGCGACCAGTGCACACAACACTACCCCTTGTACCGTCATACGCATATCTTATCCCTTCCCTTGGTACGATCTTGCGATGACTGTGCCACTCTGTCGCAGAGCAGAAGGAGAGTTTTCTCTCAATTCGTCGAGGAGTTACCGGCCAGATTCTCGGTGGCGATAGGAGCGACAACGAAGGTTGTAGACAAATGCCACAATGCCTCCATACCCACCGGCGCAGGATGCTACAGTGTTCAGTCAACGATTCTGACTTGGGTCTTGAACCTGAGTTCCAAGTTGCGGGTTTCAGGTTCTGGATCCGGTCATCAAGAGCCTAAAACATGAAACTCGCAGTTTTGAATCAACAGATCGTGGGTTCCAGTGTGACCTTGGCTTTCATCGAGTTGGAAATCAGACAATTATGCTCTGCTTTTTCAATGAGTTCCTTCGCTTTGGCTGCGTCACCGCCGGGCGTCAACGTGATTGAAGGCCGGATGGTAATCGCTGTGAATTGAAATTTTCCCTCCACGATCTCCAGCCGTCCTTCCGCCGTACTCTCATACGAGGAAAAGGCAAGACCCGCTCGTTCCGCGACGGCGAGAAACGTCGTCATCAAACAGACATTGGCGGACGCCACGAAGAGGTCTTCGGGAGACCAGATGTTCTCATGCCCTTTGAACTCCGGTGGGGTTGCCACCTGCACATCGGGTTTCCCTGTACAGGAGATCATGCCCTTGCGTTGTGCTGTCCACTTCACTGAGGTCTGATACAGATAGACTTTGCTCTTGGATTCCATTCGTCCTCCTTCTTATTTCTTTCGCCGACAGCTGACGGCTATCGGCTCCTTCACGGCTTGATATAGGCCCACCCTTGCTCTTGTCTCTCCAACAATCTCACCATCGCCGGCACGGTGTCACCGACTTCACCGATCAAATCTTCTCGTGTCACCTTCATTGTCTTCATGGTGTTCGAACAAGCGGTGTAGTTCACACCATACGCGTGCCGTAGCTCGGTCAGTTCCGCGGCAAACAGCGTACCCTTCTTGATGAGAAGTGGAAGCCCGGCCCCATGCACGACCAACTCGACCCTGAGAGTCTCTGGTGAAAAATCCTGATAGAGATTCTTGATGTTGTTGAGCGCACCACGTTGGACTTTTTCATCACCAGAATTCAGATGGAGTACGACACGATGCGGCTGACCGCCTTCCAGCGCCACATCATCGCTCGCTGCCCATGTTGGTTGCCCAGGCATCATGAATGCCATGCACGCGAGGAAAAACAGCAGCCATCTCAACGTCTGAGGGTGTCTCTTCACTGGTACATACCTCCGTCATTCCGCTCCCACCATCTTGTTCACCCAATCACCGGCCACGTGTGTCATCGCAACCACGCACAGAGCAATGAACAGATGTTCACCGATGACCTTCCACGGAGCAATCCCTTGTGCTCGAGCGACGAAAAAGCTGAGCACGGTGAGTAAGAATAGCCCCCACACGATGCTCATGACAATCGCGTGCTCCAGCGGACCGAAGATGACGGGAACGACAAACGTCAGGGAAACCAAGAACTTCGCAGCGAAGGTGGCGAGCGTCGCCTCCCAGATCAGCCTGGTCGGACCGCTGTTCTTGGACTCTTCGGACACATGGATGCCGAGCGCATCCGACATGGCATCGGCGATGGCGATCGTCAGAATGCCACCGATCACGATCGCACGGGAATGTGTGCCGGAGTGTAGTCCGACCATCAACCCAAGGGTGGTAATGACCCCTGACGTGAGACCAAAACTGATCCCCGTTTTCCACGCCGTCTTCATCTTGCCACATCGACTTCTCTCAGGGCGCTGAGTATCAGAATGGAGTCGAGCATGGTGCGAATCGCCTCATCACCCGATCGACAGTACTTCTTCCCTGAGTACCAACTATCTCTTGCGATCCCCGTGCCATACTCCCACCACATACGTTGAGATCGCCGTCATGACGGTTCATACCCTCATGGACAAACCCGCGCTTCGGATCGCCCCGGAGCGATGTCGAGAGGTTGAGGGACGAGATGCCTGGTGAGACGCGCACGCGTGACCTCGAAAGGGCAAAGCATACTTGAAACAGGATAGTGAGATCACAAAAGAATTTTGACCTGCGGCCTGAGGTGCCCCATACTTATCACAGCGACACAAGTAGGATAGAGCTGCATAACGGTTTCGCCTTCTTTGGTCGTGCCATGAAAATGAAGGCAACCTGAGGACTCCACCGTGCTGATCTCCTTCCGGTCGATAGATCATCTCACAGACATGCAACTCAAGAATTCCATCACCCTTGAGCCACATGCCGTTCATTTATGGGGAATTGAACTGGAAGGGTCGCCGCAGTGTATTGAGCGATGTTTGGGGTGGCTGGATGAAACAGAGCGTCAGCGCGCAGCCCGGTTTGTTCGTGAGCAAGACCGGCAGCACTATGTGCTGGCTCATGGAGGCCTCAGGGGAATACTGAGCCGATACCTTGAAGTCAGCCCCTGTGAGATATCACTGGGACGTACAGAAGCAGGCAAGCCCTTTGTGACGAGAGACGCACGGAAACATTCCGCGATGACCTTTAATTTATCTCATGCCCATAACCGGGCGCTCATTGCGGTCTCGAAGGCCCAGGAAGTCGGAGTCGACCTTGAATGGGTTCGTTCGAAAGTCGATGTTCTGAATCTATCCGAACGCTACTTTGCCCCTTCTGAACATGCAGTGATTATGCAAACAACCGAAGCGCAGCGCACCATCATATTTTTCCGCTATTGGGTTGTGAAAGAAGCGGTGCTGAAGGCGCAAGGTATCGGTCTCCGCGGGCTGTCCGACTGCGAGGTCATTCTTGACCAAGATGAAGGCATGAAGGACGTTCGGATCCACTTAGGCTCTCAGTTCACAGGGCCGCTTCGCGTACGCCTTCTCTCTTGTGGGGAAGGATGGGAAGCCGCAGTCGCCGCGCAGGACTTAAATGTCCTGACGCAGGGCTGGTAGCACAACCGAGGCCTTGGCCCCGTCGTCTGGCCTAGTTACATTGATCGCCGGCAGGTGGGCGAGTGTCCAACACATTCCCTGAGCCACACCGTGATCTGATCGAGCAACACAGCAACCGCTCGATTAGCTGCAACCACGCCACCATAGGCATTCTCGCTCGATGCAGGTTCTACGGCTTCAAAGCGCTGCATCCCCACAATCGTCGATAGTTTAAGGTCCACCAACTGAGCGCGCACCGTCACTCTGACGCGACTTGGCAACTGAAAAAATTCATGCTGCAGGGCAAATCCATAGACATCCAGCCGATAATCACCCGGCACCGAGCTTGGCAAAAAAACGACATCACGCAAGATCCCGCTCTGACTCAAGCTCTGGGCCAACAAGGGGGCAACCATGTTCGCCGGCGTGTCGGCCCATTGATTCGTCGCGAAATACTCCAACTCGTAGGGCCGCTTGAGGTAAACCATTCGAGGGGTTTCAAATCCAGGCTCGGCTTGAGGAGGGCTCAGGTGAATGACGGGGCCATTCCCGTCGGCAGCCTGCACCACCCTCTGCGCTCCTTCAAGATTCAATTGATAGGTGTGGGCCACTTCAGATCCACCACGGAATGAAATGCACCCGCCCGTAGCCAGCACCAATAGCACGCAGCTCACATAGACTATCCGATAAGAGATCATGGCCCCTTCACACCGTCTCATTTTTCAACCGGCTCACTCTCCAGGCCCCCGCGATGGAGTCTTTCGTCCAAACACCAGTGAACTCGGCTCCCGTTCCAACTCCCGTGCCACGCGCGTCAACGTACCGGTCAGCTGCCGAAGCTCCGTCACCAATTGTCCGGCTTCCGGAAGAGTGCGTTTGGTAAATTGCTGCAATTCTGGCTTGGCTTCCGTCACCACAGTTCCTACGGTCTTACTCGTTCGTGCCAGCTCCTCCGTCGCCGCATCAAGCTTGGCGACGCTCCTGTTGATTCCGGCCAGCAGCGCAGGGACCTGCTCATTCATCGATGCCGTGAGTTTGGCAAGGTTGTCGGCGCTCTTTGCTGCTCCATTCAAACTTTGCTCGATCTGAGCCTTATGCGCCGTAATGGTCCGGGCGACATCCGAAAGATCTTTGATCGTCCGCTTGAGCTGATCGCGATTCTCTTCATCGAGGGCCTTGGCCACGCCTTTTGCGGCTGCATCAAGATCGACCAACAGTCTGGCCACACCTTCTTCTGAGAGCATGCGGGACACCGCTTCATCCAGGCGAACGAAGAGGGAAGGGCCCGTCTTGATGACCGGATAAGCTTGCCCATCTTGCGCTTGTAGTGCCGGCGCCTCCCGGCTTCCGCCGGTCAAATTGATCGTCGCAAGACCAGTCAATCCTTGTGTTTCAAGCACGGCAATCGTATCGGTCTTCACCGGCGTCCCGTGCAGGATATCCAACGTCAGCAGCACTTGCTCTGGATTATCGGGATTCAACGTAATGGCTTTGACCCGTCCCACATCGACTCCACGATACTTGACGGTGGAATCGACACTCAATCCTGCGACCGACTCCTTCATATGGGCCTCGTATCGATCGTACGAGCCTCGGTAATCGGTCTTTCCTAGCCATAATATCCCGAGAAGAATCGCGGCTCCCAACAGGGCGACAAATGAGCCGACAATCACGTAGTTGACCTTTGGTTCCATCTAGGTGCCTTCTTGGTGTCTCGATTCTGAGTTACCCGTTTCGAGAGATCGATAACAGAAACCTGAAACGCTCAACTCTTCGCCGATGTGACCCACGAGATACGCTTCACGCGTGTTGCGTGTTCCGTACCGCCTGCTCGCGTGCCGTCCGTCCACGAACCCCTTGAAAGTATTCCTGGATATATCGATCGTCCGATTGAAAGAGTTCCTGCATCGTGCCGACTCCCAGCACCTTCCCCTGACCCAGAACTGCCACCCGATTCGTGATCTGCCAGAGCGAATCCAGATCGTGCGTCACCATGACCACCGTCAGCCCCAAAAGCCGCTTCAACGAGAGTACCAGCTCATCGAACCCCGCCGCGATGATCGGATCGAGGCCGGCCGTCGGTTCGTCGAGGAACAATAGCTCAGGGTCCATGACAAGCGCTCGTGCGAGCGCCGCACGCCTTCGCATCCCACCACTGAGCTCGTTCGGAAATTTCACGGCACTCTCCGGCGGTAATTCCACCATTGCGATTTTGGCAGCTACAATATCACGAATGAGTGACTCGCTGAGGGTCGTATGCTCACGCAACGGCACGGCGACATTCTCGGCCAGGGTCAGTGAACTGAAGAGGCCCCCCTGCTGAAACATGACGCCGAATCGACGATGGATCGGATGGCCATCGCCCGCCTCCAATCGGCGACTATCCAACCCGAACAATCGGATCGTCCCGGCCGACGGCGCGATGAGACCAATGATCTCGCGCAACAACGTGGTCTTGCCGCACCCGTTGCCTCCGGCAATCGCGAAGATTTCGCCCAGATGAATGGACAGGCTAATATCCTCGTGCACGACCGCCTGCCCAAACTTCGTTGCAACGTGACTGACTTCGATTACAGGTGTCTTGATATTCGTCGCCGACGGCATCAGGAACGCGTCCTCATGACTGAGAAGGTTAAGGTTGAGCTAAGGGAGCTCCTGGGGTTCGCTCAGCCGCAGCCTTCATCTCTCCCCAATCTAACAGGTTGCCGAAAAACTCGATTGCCGCCAACAAGCCGGCTGAAATGTCCCACACACTACGAACGCTACCATGCCGTCAGGATGCTCAAAAAGGCCTTCTTTCTCACCCGCCCAACCCCGGCGCGCCAAGACGCGCCGTTCCGCGGGCAAGGCCGCAACGAGCGAAGAGGCGAGGCGTACGCTTCGGTACGTTGAGCCTCTG
>NIUT01000186.1 GCA_002254365.1 Nitrospira sp. UW-LDO-01 | reverse complement strand
ATGCGCCATGGGCTTTGTGGTGATTTGGGATTTTCACCTCACGACCGCCATGAAAATATCCGACGCATTGGCGAGGTGGCGAAGCTGTTTATGGACGCGGGCGTGATCGTTCTCACTGCATTTATCTCGCCGTATTGCGCCGACCGCGCACGGGTGCGTGGCATGGTTGAGCAAGGAGACTTTATTGAGATCTATTGCGACGCATCCATGGCCATTTGCGAATCGCGCGATGTGAAAGGCATGTACAAGAAGGCGAGAGCTGGACAAATTCCTCAATTCACCGGGATCTCCTCTCCCTATGAAGTGCCCGCAACCCCTGAACTGGCTGTCAGGACAGGAACCGAATCTCTTGAGGTCTGTGCGAGACAGGTGATCGATGAATTGATGCGTCGTGGTTTCGTATGGCCCGTGGAGGTTGCACAAGACAGCGAGAATAAATGATGAGCGGTATCGGTGCTCATCGTGAAGATCTCAGCCGGTATAGCGGCATCCGCTCCAGAGGCTCGATCCTAAGGCAGGTCTGATTAATCTTGTTTTTGCTCGACCGTCTCTCACGATACTGGAGAGTCGACTAGTTTCTTCTCAAGCTTCGAGTTATATCATCATACTTCCTCAGGTGTGGTGAAGTAGTTGTCACAGCGTGAGGAGATCAAGTCATTGTAGTACAGGTGGAGACACTTAATGGCGATAGCGCCTCATTCTCACGGTTTGGGTAATACATGATTTTGAACGGTTACTGATCAAGGCACACGGAGTTTTGTAATCACTGTGTGAATAGTGAAAAAATCAGGAACGTCCATCGGAAATATGGGGAGCAGGTCTTTCGATTGTTTGCTCAATGGGAGCTGATTTGGTAGAGTCCCACCATTCGCTTGCAGAAATTGCTACAGCTCAGTCTGTAAAGTTAGGACTGGGGGAATGATGGCTTGCGTAATTCCCACTTGTCTCTGGTGGTGCACTCAATAAAAAGGGTGATGAATGGATAAATTTGGAATCGATAGCCATAAACTCATCTATCATCCACAACGTGTCACGCAGTTTTTGGATGCAGGCGATGAGTGGGAAAAGGCAAAGGCCGTCTACCCAATTTATATCGAGGTGTCCCCTGTGGGTGCCTGTAACCATCGATGTACGTTCTGCGCCGTTGATTACATCGGTTACAAGAGTCGAATGCTGGATGTCGAGATGTTCTCAGAGCGCGTTGCTGAAATGGGGCGTCTGGGAGTCAAGAGCATCATGTTTGCCGGAGAAGGCGAGCCGCTCCTTCATCGGAACATCAATGAGATCGTCAGTGCTACCAGCACTGCCGGTATCGATATATCGTTTACGACCAATGCCACGGCGCTGAACGAGGCGTTCATCGAGCGGTCCCTTCCGCTGACTTCGTGGATCAAGACTTCGGTGAATGCGGGGACGGCAGCGAGTTATGCCAAGATTCATTGCACGAAAGAGCGAGACTTTGATCGGGTGATTGCCAATCTTAAGAATGCGGTCGCCGCCAAGAGACGGGCCGGATTGCGGTGTGCGTTGGGAGCGCAAGCTGTGTTACTGCCAGAGAATGCGCATGAGATGGAACTGCTTGCGAAAATTTGCCGGGATGAAATCGGTCTTGATTATCTTGTTGTCAAACCATATTCTCAACACCTGTTCAGTGAGACGCACATGTACGAGGATATCAACTACAGCAACTATCTGGCGCTGGCCGATACGCTTCGGGTTCTCAATACCGAGACCTTCCATGTGGTGTTTCGTGAAAATACGATGAAGAAATACGCTCAAGATGAGAGTGATCGCTATACCAAATGCAATGCCACTCCGTTCTTTTGGGCCTATATCATGGCCGATGGCGCGGTGTATGGCTGTAGCGCGTATCTGCTTGACGAGCGTTTTGCGTATGGAAACATTAATGAGCGGACGTTTCAGTCGATTTGGGAAGGCCCTGAACGGAAAACCAATTTTCACTATGTGCGGCATGAATTGAATATTAAAGACTGTCGCAAGAATTGCCGGATGGATGAGGTGAATCGATATTTATTCACGCTGCGCGAAGAGAAAATTGAGCACGTTAATTTCATTTGAGTTGATGCGACTGCGCCAGTCATACATGAGGGATAACGTCGTATGAAGTGTGTGGTTACGGGAGGGGCAGGATTCATCGGAAGTCACTTAACGGAACTCTTGCTCCACAAGGGGCATAACGTCATCGTTGTGGACAACCTCACATCCGGTCGGATGAGCAATCTGAAAGCTGCGACCAGTAATCCACGGTGTACCTTCGTTCAGGCGGACATTCGCGATCTCCCGTCTTTGCAACCGGCTTTTCGAGAAGTGGACTGGGTTTTTCACCTTGCGGGGCTTGCGGATATCGTCCCCTCAATTGAAATGCCGGCACAGTATTACAGCACGAACGTCACCGGCACGTTCAATGTGCTAGAGTGTGCGCGGATGTGCGGCGCAAGGCGGTTCGTCTACGCAGCCTCCTCGTCAAGCTACGGTATTCCGGATATCTATCCGACGCCAGAATCATCTCCGATCAAACCGCAATATCCCTATGCGCTGACGAAGTATCTGGGCGAGGAGCTGGTACTGCATTGGGCTCAGGTCTATAAACTTCCCGCGCTTTCATTGCGGCTCTTCAATGTCTACGGAACACGTTCTCGAACAAGCGGGGCCTACGGGGCCGTCTTCGGTGTATTTCTAGCACAGAAGCTAAACGGGCATCCCTATACCGTCGTCGGCGATGGCAAGCAAACCCGTGACTTCACCTACGTGACGGACGTTGCCGGCGCGTTTCTTGCCGCGGCTGAGTCCTCGGTCACGGGTGTCGCGATGAACGTGGGCAGCGGCAATCATTACAGTGTCAATCGTCTGGTCGAACTCTTGGGAGGATCGGTCGTGCATATCCCCAAGCGTCCGGGTGAACCTGATTGCACGTTTGCATCCGTCGAAAAAATTGAAACCTTCCTGAGCTGGAAGGCGAAGGTTACGTTTGAAGCCGGGGTGGAAATGATGTTGAGGAATATCAACGACTGGAAGGATGCGCCAGTATGGGATCCTTCAAGTATCAGCCAGGCGACCCAAGCGTGGTTTCAGCACTTGGGTGTCTAAGGAGAAGAATAGTGATCCAAGAGATTGCTCTTGCTGCTCGGGTGGTTGAATTTTCTGATCTCATCACTCGTTGTGAAGTAACCCACAGGGATGGGTCGGCTCTGTTCCTTGAAGCGGGAATGGAGGATCTCTGGCGCCGATTGAATCAACTCCGTAATGATGGGGGGCATCTCTATGTGATCGGCAACGGAGGAAGCGCCGCCGTGGCGAGCCATGCCGTCACCGACTTCTTCAACGTTGCCAAGTTGAGAGCGACAACGTTGCACGAGAGTTCTCTGATGACCTGCATGTCGAATGATTTTGGGTACGAGAACGCACTCGGGCGAATGGTCAAGCAACTGGTCAAAGCGGGTGATGTGGTGATTGCCATCAGTAGTTCGGGGAAGTCCATGAATATCAGGAATGCCGTGACGGAAGCGACCATTGCGGGAGGTTACGTTGTGACATTCAGTGGGTTTGCGCAGGACAATCCGCTCCGCTTTCTCGGGGATCTGAATCTCTGGATCAATTCGGCGGATTATGGATTGGTGGAAGTCGGTCATCAGTTCCTGTTGCACAATCTCTCCGACAGGTTCGGGGTGGGTCTGGTGGGTTGATACGGTATGTCGAGCAGAAAGATCCTTAGCCTAGATGAACTTGCAGGCCGATCCCATGAACTCAGGGAGCAGGGTAAACGTGTCGTTCTCTGTCATGGCACCTTCGACCTCATGCATACCGGCCATATTCGCTATCTGCAACGCGCGAAAAAAGAAGGCGATGTCCTCCTTGTGACGGTGACTGCGGACGCATACGTCAACAAAGGTCCTGGTCGTCCTATCTTTAACGAACTGCTACGCGCCGAAAATCTCGCGGCATTGGAGTGCGTGGATTTCGTCGCGATCAACTATGCCGTGACTGCTGTCGATGCCCTGCATCAAATCAAGCCGAGCGTCTACGCCAAGGGAAGCGAGTATCGCTCTCATGGCAATGATGTGACGGGAAACATCATTCGTGAGCAGGAGGCCGTACACGCGCATGGCGGTGAAATCTTTTACACGGATGAGATCACATTTAGCTCCAGCAGTCTGCTGAACGAACATTTCGGGGTGTTCAGTCCCGATACCAAGGACTATCTTGATCGGTTTCGTGTGAAGTGGCCTGATCGTGAAATCCATCGCATGGTCGAAGTCCTTGATACGCTCAATGTATTGGTCGTCGGCGACGCCATCATCGATCAGTATCATTATGTGTCCCCATTGGGACAGACTGGGAAGGGCAACGTGCTGGCCGTGCAGTATGATACCGAGGAGCAATTTGCGGGTGGCTCGATGGCGGTTGCCAACCATATTGCTCGATTTGCCAAATCGGTGACCTTGGTTGCGGGGCTGGGTGACACCCAGAGTCATGAGGAGTTCATACGAGAGAAGTTGCATCAGAACATTACACCGATTTTTTCGTATTTCAAGAATGCGCCGACGGTCACCAAAAGACGGTTTGTCGACAGTGATCTCTCAAAACTCTTCGAGGTGTACTTTTTCCATGACGAGCCGATGTTGGAGGATTCCGGAACGTACATTCACCAGTGGTTGACGGACCATCTTGCAAAATTTGATGTCGTTGTGGTTGCCGATTTCGGCAATGGGTTTATTTCCAACGACATGGTTCGATTGCTGTGTGCCAAGTCGCGGTTTCTTGCGGTCAATACGCAGATCAATAGTGGAAATCGGGGTTATCACGTCATCAATCGGTATCCGTCCGCAAGTTTTGCGTCGCTGAACGAGCCGGAGCTGCGGTTGGCGGCGCACAACAGGCATGATCCGTTGGAGAAGGTCGCTGAATCCATCGCCGCGAATATCGGTGCCGGTCATTTGGCGATCACGCGTGGGACCAAAGGGATGATGATGTTTGACGCCAAGGAAAACGCGTTTCACAAAGTGCCGGCCCTCTCTTCCCGAGTGATTGATCGTATCGGTGCGGGGGATGCACTTCTTTCCTTAACGTCTCTCTGCCTCGGCAGAGGGTTCCCAAGCGAAGTCGCCGCCTTTGTGGGAAGCGTGGCAGCGGCGATGGATGTACAGATCGTGTGTAATCGTGAGCCGATTGATCCCGTTGCGCTAAAAAAATACGTATCGACCTTGCTGAAATAATTGAGGAGACGGTTGCCGATGCATGACCAGACCAAGAGGAGCTTGTTCAGTGCCATGCTCCGTATCAGGCGGGTCGAGGAAGCGCTGGCGACTCGTTATGCCGAACAGATGATGCGGTGCCCGATGCACTTGTGTATCGGGCAAGAAGCTATTGCCGTCGGTGTGTGTGCAGCTCTGCGCAAAGAGGATAAAGTGTTTAGCAATCATCGCGCGCATGGTCACTACCTGGCCAAAGGTGGTGATCTCAGCGCGATGGTCGCTGAGCTGTATGGCCGGGTGACAGGTTGCTGTGGAGGCCGGGGAGGCTCCATGCATCTCGTTGATTTGGATGTCGGATTTATGGGCGCCACGCCGATTGTCGGTGGGACGGTTCCGTTAGCAGTTGGTTCCGCGTGGGCCGCCTCGCTCAAAGGAACTCCTGATGTTACGGTGAGCTTCTTGGGTGATGGGTGTTTTGAGGAAGGCGTGGTGCATGAATCGCTGAATTTCTCGGCATTACACCGGTTACCGATCATTTTTGTCTGCGAGAACAACGATTTTTCCGTATATACCCGCCGCGACGAACGCCAGCCCAATCGTCCTATCTATCGGATTGCCGAGGCCCACGGCATGCCCGCTGTCGCGGCAGACGGCAATGATGTGGAGATGGTTAGCTCGCTCGTACGGACAGCAGTAGAAAATGCTCGCAATGGGCGCGGACCGCAGTTCTTGGAGTTTGATGCCTACCGTTGGCGAGAACACTGCGGGCCTGATTTCGATGACCACCTCAAGTACCGATCTGTACAGGAAATTGAATCGGGTATGAATAATTGCCCGATTGATCGGTACAGGAAAGTCTTACTGCAGAGCGGCTGTCTCGATCAGCAAGCCTGTACTGGGATCGAGGCTCAGATTCGGAAAGAAGTATCCGCCGCATTCGAATTTGCCCTGGCGAGCAGCAAACCGACTATCAAGGATGCCTGGGAGAAGGTGTATGCATGATGTCGCGGAGCGTCAACTGACGTTTGCTGAAGCCATACGCGAAAGCCTGGATCAGGCGATGGAGAAGGATTCGCGCGTCATCGTGATCGGCGAGGGGGTTCCTGATCCGAAAGCGATTTTCAACACCACGGCCGGGTTGTGTCAAAAGTATGGAGCGCGTCGGGTGTTCGATATGCCGCTGTCGGAAAACGGGCTTACCGGGGCCTGTATCGGTGCGGCATTGTCTGGTATCCGGCCGGTCATGATCCATCAGCGCATTGATTTCGCTTTGTTGGCCATGGACCAGCTCGTCAACAACGCCGCCAAATGGCACTACATGTTTAATGGAAAAGCGTCGGTTCCGATGGTGGTTCGGATGATTGTGGGACGAGGGTGGGGGCAGGGGCCTCAGCATTCTCAGAGCCTGCAAGCCATGTTTGCGATGGTCCCGGGACTTAAGGTTGTCATGCCGACCACGGCTCATGACGCAAAAGGCATGATGATTGCCGCTATTGAAGACGACAATCCGGTTCTGTTCATCGAACATCGATGGCTTCATCACGTCTCGGATAATGTGCCGGACTACTACTATCGGGTTCCTATCGGTCAAGCGCGGACCCTGCATGAGGGATCCGATGTGACGGTGGCAGCATTCTCATATATGGCCTTTGAGGCGCTGATTGCGGCGAAGTCGATGTCGATGGAGATGGGAATTGGGTTGGATGTCATCGACATGCGGACCGTACGCCCGCTCGATGTGGAAAGCGTACTCACTTCAGTGCGAAAAACGGGCCGTCTCATTGTTGCGGATACGGCATTTCGGACTGGGAGCATCGCCGGTGAACTGATCAGCCAGGTTGTCGAGCAGGCGTTCTCATTTCTGAAGGCGCCTCCGGTCCGGATCGCTTCCCCAGACTTTCCGACCCCAACGTCTCCTTTTATGGCCGAGGATTATTACCCGGGCCCTCAAACAATTGCCGATGCAGCTCTCGACCTTATGGGCAAAACAAAAGAGGCGGATGGTTACCGGAGAATGTCTGCGGTGCTGGTTCGCAAAGGACCGCACGATGCTCCCAATCGCGAGTTCTCCGGTCCATTTTAGCCGTGCCTGTCCAACCAAGGGGGGAATCCATGGGAAGTAATCTGTTCCATGCCAATGTCGAGACCCCTATGCCTGTTCCCGAATGGGTGATACGGTCCGAAGCAGAGCGTCTGTCCAGTCTGGAGAAAGCGATGGTCGCCGGTGAGGAACAGTTCCGGAGGTTGCTGGTGATCGTTGCGGCTAAAGATGATGGTCAGGTCATCGTACAACTCAACGAGCCTCTCTCGGCGGGTGATCGAGGAACCGTGCTGTTGGATTTCGAGGCTTATATCAAATCGGCCGTCGATGGCGGGTTGACCGTATGGGTTGAAGCGTTAGGAGATAGAAATTCACTCCGCAATCTTCGCGGAATCGAGGTGAAAGCATGACGACTGCTGTTCAAACTAGAGCAGGGGCTCTGATTCTCGACTCGCACAAACTGTCCTATCATTACGATCGGGTGGAAGCATGGGAGGCCGGTGCAAGAATCGCCCCTGTCAGCGTCGACATGTCTCTCACCCGTGCTTGCGGTTCAATGTGCTCATTCTGTTACGCAATGATGCAGGAGTCCCAGGCGCGTAGCAGCATCAGTACGCAGCATGCGTTGAACCTTCTCGACGATTTTGCTGACATCGGCATTCGAAGCGTCTCGCTCGTGTCCGACGGCGAAAGCACGTTGTCGAAAGCGTACGTGCCGTTCATCCAGCACGCGGCGAAGCTCGGAATCAACGTGGGGAATGCGACGAATGCATGGGAGTGGGGACCTGAGAAGATTGAGCAGGTCCTACCCTCATTGACGTGGGTACGGTTCACAGTGGCGGCGGGTCGCCCTGAGAGTTACGCGAGTATCATGTACAAGGGTCCGGAACATACGCAGGTATTTGATCGTGCCATTGAACATATCCGCTACGCCATTGATTTTAAACGGCGAATGGATTTGCCCGTCACACTCGGCATCCAGATGGTCCTGATGCCGCATTTAAAGGACGAAATCATTCCGTTCGCCCAGCTCGGGCTTGATCTCGGAGCGGATTACGCTGTGATTAAACATTGCTCGGATGATGAGCAGGGCACGCTCGGGATCGATTACAGCCAGTACGAGAGTCTGCACGACCTCTTGGAGCAAGCCGAGGCCATGAGCAATGAGCAGACGAAGGTGATCGTCAAGTGGACGAAGATCAAGGATGGCGACAAGCCAAGTTATCAGCGGTTCTATGGCCCGCAGTTTCTGTTGCAGATCAGCGGGAGCGGCCTGGTGGCACCATCCGGCATGTTTTTTAACGCGCGCTACTCCAAGCTGCACATCGGGAACTTCACCGAAGAGCGGTTTAAGGATATCTGGAAGTCGACGCGGTACTGGCGCGCCATGGATTATCTGGCATCACCGGCGTTCAATGCGCAAACGATGATGGGTACCCTTCCGATTCAGCATTATGTCAGTGTCGCGTTGGACAACCACGCTAAGGGGATCCAACGCATTCAACCCGGTACCGGGGCCAAACCCCTTCATCATAACTTCCTCTAACGCAGATCCCAGGCGTTCGAGGAGGAGTACCTGTTTTATTAAAAGGCACGTTGTGACCATTACCCCTTGAGGTAGTGCATGGGCTATTGCATGAGAGCCGCCAACCAAGTTGGAAGAGAGTGGTGACGAAGCGCAGTCAGCCGACCGTAGCCATCGTTATTCCGAATTACAACGATTCCCAGTACCTCCCTGCATGTCTTGAATCCGTTCTTGGTCTCGTCCTGCGACCTGATCAGATCATTCTTGTTGACGATGGTTCGACCGATGAAAGCGTCGCCGTGGCTGCGCGGTACCTGAATGGAGTGTCTGGAGCGCAGATTGTTGTGAATTCGCAACGTGTGGGGACAATGGCCGCCCTCAACGTTGGCCTTCAGTATGTGACCTGTGACTACGTGCTTTTTCTTGCGTCGAACGACCATCTTGATGGAGAGATATTGGCTCATGCAAAAACTGCGATAGCCAGATTAGGGCCGACGGGCTTGTGGTCGGCAATGGTTTGGTCGGCGGATGCGGAGGGTAACTACGAGCAGGTATTCCCGTCTGCTGTCGTGGCTACTCAAGAGACAGGCTTTACGCCGAAGGAATGTGTAGGTTTGGCCAACAGAGTGGGAAGCTGGTTCACTGGGACAACCATGTTGTTCCATCGGGAAACCCTCCAGGGCATCGGGGGGTTTGATCTGGAGTACCGAGGTCTTGCGGATCTATTTGCTGCATTGACTATATCTAGCCTCAAAGGTGCCATATTCTGTCCGGCTCCATTTGGTGTAATGCGGCGACACGATGGCGGATACTTGTGGAAGACCTTAACCGATCATGCGCATTTGGAGACGACGTTGTTGCAAGGCATAGCGGACAAAGGTCCCCAATTGTCTCCAGCTTTGTTTAGTCAGCAGTTTATCGAGCGTACGCGTCGTCGTATTCGGTTCTCGGCCATCCGTGCCCTAAGGGAGAATGAATGGCCTGATATCGGCGGTGCCTGGGAGCAGGGGGCATGCAAATGGCTGGGCGTACTTTGGCGGTTTCTGCGAAGTGCTAGGAGCAGGACCCTAATGGCTTTTTTAATCCTGCGACCCTTCGATGTTTTACCGATGCTTTGGTATAGGATCATTACATATCGGTGGGTTGTAGTGCGGGATCGATTATGGAATCCGACAATCGTATCTCGTGCGTGCAAGGTTGCTGTTGGAATGAGTCGGCAAGTCAGATGAGCACATCAAAGTCCAGGCGCATATTAATTACGCCGAATGTCGCGAGCCCGTATGATCAGCGGATGGTTCAGGGGCTTGCGGATGGTTTCAACAGGATCGGCCATTTCGCAGGCGCGATGCCAACGCCGCTTTCGGCAGTGGAGTTGTACCAAGCTTGTCAGAGTTTGTCCATCGACACGGTGATCCAGATTAATCGGACGCGTGATCTTGCCGTGCCGCTACCGAAAATTGTACGGCATGTGGCATGGTTTCAGGATGTGTTTCCGGAAACTCTCTCGGGCTTTGCAGAGCGTTTTCGGGGGGACGATATACTCTATGCGCTCGGTGATGCCGCAGTGCTCGGTCTTGTCACCCCCATCCCTTGTCGCGTGGGTAGTCTGTTTACCGGAGTTGACGAGGCCACGCTAAACTTCTCACGCCGGGGTTTGGTACAGGATATAGACATGTCACTGTGCGGCGCTTTGCCGCCGCCCGTTGCGCTCACTCCAAGCCTGCGTACTGACTTGCTGTGGTATATCGACAAGCTGATTGGAGGCGTCCCATGCTTGGGCCGTTCAAAAGGGATCTGGGCAGTACGTCGATTGTTATTCAACAAGTATGTGCCGGTGGACTACGTTCCGTATGCAGCACTTCTTGCAATCGCGCAGGTTGTCGAAGGGTTCTATCGCCCCTTGCGAGGCGAACTCGATATTCATATGCTGGCCGATGCCATGGGCGAGCTGTCAAAGACGTTTTCCGATGTGCCGATGGAACCGCCAGGAAAGGCAATAGTTGAAGAGCCCGATACGCTGTCCAGGTTGTTGAAGCCGTATGCTGCGCGCTTCAATGGGCGGGGAGACTTCAAGGCACGAGTGTTCCGCTTCCTTGCCAAAGAGGGAACGTACTTCGCATCCGACGGCCTTAGCCCTCTTGCTAGGGCGACCAGCTACTTTGCCCAATCGTATCCACGCATCATGGATCGCAGGTTGCTGATCCAGCTCGCAGCAGGTGTCACAGATTCGCTTGAGCTGTATGGCTCGGGCCTTGCCTTGCATGACTTCACCCGACCCTACTACAAGGGTGTTATTGAAAGCATCGGTGAGTTGCTCAGCGTTTATTGCCGATCGAAGATCAATCTCAGCAACAATACCCATGGACTTGGACTTCACAGCCGGACACTTGAATGCATGGCGGTCGGCGGCTTCATATTCATGCATGATTCACCGCATGATACCAAGGCCGGGGGTATGCTCACGGAGTTTGAGCCCGACGTGCATTATGGACGATATACGGTTGAAAGCTTTCACGAGGACGCGACGCGCTGGCTGAAAGATTCGGAGGGGCGTATACGCGTTGGCATGCAAGCAGTCGAATGTATTCGGCAGCGGCATTGCTGGCATCATCGTGCCCTGCAAATTATTGAAGACCTTGATCGATAGTCGGGGGGAAGATGGCTACCAATCCGATTGATGGGAGCAGCGTCAACGATGCACTGAGCCACGTATTCTACGTGACTTCCTGGGGATATGCCGCGGATCACTGGTTTTCCTGGTTCGTCAAAGCCATTAATGCGAGTCCTGAGGTGATGACCTATTTGGCCAATGAGGGGTCACGACCTAAGTATTTTCCGGAGGAACGTACGCGGGCGCAACGCCCGGACCTTATTAAGTATTCCCGATTTATCGCTGATGTCGGCATGACGTATACTGCAATCGGCGACTGCTACTCTTACCGGGCGACGATGATGCAGCCGGTGTTGGAGACCTGGCCGAATATCGTGCGCATCGTTCAGCTTACCCGTCATCCTTATGCCTGGCTGTTTTTTCACGTCAGGTGGCGTGTGACGAACATGCGGATGTTGGGCGGTGAAATGGGGCCACTGGAACATGAGTGGCGGTATGCCTGTGATCACGAACTATTTAAGCGTTTGGGACTCAAGCCGTACGAGAAGACTGATGTTGCAGTGTGGACGACATATCAAGGGCTCCTAAAGATGAACGATGTGGTCGGGGACACGAAGATGCCAATTCGGCAAATTCCAATTGAGGAAGTTGTCCGCAGTCGCGATCTGTTTTGCGAAATCGTTGGCTATCTGACGCACGGTCGGGTCAGCTATGGTGAACAATTGCTGGACCAAATTTATACGTGGGTCTGGCGTCCTTTTCGTGGTGAGACCACTCTGCGTGCGCATCCGGCTGAGCTTAGGCAGTCATGGCCGGACTGGCAGATCGAGGCATTTGAAAAGATCGTTAGTCGTGAAGCCAAAGACAACTTCCAGGCACTAGGGTACCAGCTATGAGCCTCGTTGAAAGGTCATCGAAATGACGAAGCCGATTTTTGTCGCGACTGTATTCAAGTCAGGAACAAAGCTGCTCGAACATCTCATCGAGGGCATGACAGGCCTAGATATTCTGACGCCTGATATGTCGGCTGGCGCAGATTATGAGAGTGCTAAGCCCATTGTCTTTGAGCCTGGCCAGTTTTTCATTTGGCACAATGTGCCGAGCGAGCAGGTCAAGCGGCGTATTGTTGAAGCTGGTGCAAGACCCATCTTTCTTGTCCGCAACATCTATGACCTTGCAGTCTCTCAGTATTTCCATTTTGCGCTTGATGTGGACAAGGAAATCGGACACGGGACGAGGACGGCCGAGTACTTTGCTCGTATGACTGTAGACCAGGGGATATCGTTGGTGCTCTGCGGAGCGACATCGAAAGAGTTCCATTGGCATGGCTTTGGCTACTACTTGCATCAAATCCAAGAAATGCTACGTTGGTCTCGTGAGTATCCGTGTCATATTATGGTCTACGACCGCTTAGTGATGGATAAGGGCAGGGAGGTCAATTGTCTGGCATCATTCCTTGATGCGAGGGTCTCGCCTGAATCGATGAAGATACTGCTCGACAGTTCCAGCCTTGGGGCTATGCGCGAGGCGCGGGCATCCCGAGGTGGGACCGGAGCACATTTCAGAAAGGGGATACCTGGGAGTCACGGTGAGGTTCTGGGGGCACATCATTATGACATGATCAACTTTCTTAAGTTCCATCATGCGCCTGACCTTGATGCATTGTGCACCTCACTAGGCTACGGCGAGGTTGTGGCGGACTGTCGACTAAGCTGTGTATCTGTGCAGGATGTCTGCGATGGTTAGAAAGAGGGGAAGAGATTAGTTGAAGACAGGTGTTTCAACCCGTTCTGATCTGGGGAAGCTTCCACGCAGTTTAGTGCGGTATCGCAGCATGATCTGGGCGCTGGCCCTGCGTGATTTGGAAACTCGCTATGCTGGCACTATAGGAGGCATATGCTGGGCATTTATCCATCCCGTTGCAATAGTGGTGATTTTTTATTTTGTTTTTGCAGTCGGATTCCGGGCGCAAGGCCCTGCTAATGCCCCGTTTATTCTCTGGTTCGTTTGTGGGTTAATCCCGTGGCTCTTCTTTAACGAAACGCTGCAGGCCATCACAAAGTCGATTACCAGTAACCCTCATCTTGTCAAGAAGACAGTGTTCCCGACGGAAACATTGCCTTTTGTGCACCTTGTTTCAGGAGGAGGGGCGCACGCCATTTTTCTGCTTATCTTCACCGGCTTGCTCGTTTTCTACGGAGTTGCATTTCGAGTGGAGCGGCTCGCGGTCGTCTATTTCTTTGTCTGCAGTTGTATGTTGTTGCTGGGCTTTGGATGGCTGCTCGCTGCCCTCCAAGTATTCTATCGGGATATTGGTCATGGTCTGGCCATCATCCTTAATATGTGGTTCTGGATCACACCAATTGTTTGGTCACCAGAAATCATGCCGCCTAACTACCACAACTTACTGTTTTTTAATCCGCTTTATTACATCATCGAAGGGTATCGAGGTTTGTTGATTTTTGACTCAGCTGCGTGGCCGAGCGTCGGGGCAACGCTCTATTTCTGGTTGGTTAGCACACTGGTATTTATGGTGGGGAGTTACACGTTTCGCCGCTTGCAACCTGAATTTCCCGACGTGATGTGAGCTGCCATCCATGAGGGAGGAGATAGCCATTTCCGTTCGGGAGGTCGCCAAGAAATTTCGGCTCTTCTCCTCATCCAAAGAGCGACTCTTCGAAGCACTTCACCCATTTCGGAAACAATATCACCGGGAATTCTGGGCACTGCAGGGTGTGAGTTTCGATATTTGTCGCGGAGAGGTCATCGGTATTTTGGGGCGCAACGGCTCAGGAAAGTCGACCTTATTGCAGGTCATTTGTTCGGTGATGCACCCGACGCATGGCGAGGTTGTGGTAAATGGACGTATCTCTGCTCTCCTGGAGTTGGGGGCTGGCTTTAATCCTGAGTTCACCGGACGGGAGAACGTAATCCTCAACGGTGCCATTATGGGAATCTCGCGCCGCGAGATGTTGAGAGGGTTGCCAGAAATCGAGGCGTTTGCCGATATCGGAGAATTCTTTGATCAACCGGTCAAGACGTATTCTTCTGGCATGTTCGTGCGGGTTGCTTTCGCTGCCGCGATTCACGTCGATCCTGAGATACTGATCGTCGATGAAGCGCTGAGCGTCGGTGACGCACGGTTTCAACATCGTTGTTACCAGAAAATCCGTGATTTCATGGAGCAAGGGAAGACTGTTTTGGTTGTTTCACATGCAACTGATACGCTTTTGCGAATCTGCCACCGCGGAGTGGTTATCGATGCAGGGAGAGTGGTACATGTCGGCCCTATCTCCGAGGCGGTCACGCACTATCATGCACTGCTGTTCGGTAATCAGGTGCCTCACCAGGAAACGGTCGATTTGCCTGATCAACAGGCTGAAGTGAAGAGCCGTGTCGTAGTCGGACAGCGGCACATTCTGACATCGGACCCGACGGATTATACGGCGAGTAGGGCTGCGTACAACCCGCATGAAACGAGAATGGGCAGCGGAGCGGTCGGGCTGGTTGATTTTGAGATTGTGGTCGGCGACATGATCGATCCGCCTGAGATCCCCGAGCATGCGGAGGTCGAGTTGCTGGTAAAACTGCATTTTCGAGAGAGCCTAGAGCGAGTCTCCTTTGGTTTCGCGCTGGTATCGGTGGACGGAACCTACATTGCGGGCACCAACTCGGAAATGGCAGAAGGCCCTTACCTGACCGCAGCGGCCGGCGAATGCGTGCTCGTGCGGCTGCATTGGCGCTCACACGTCGTTGGCGGAGAGTATTTCCTCAACATCGGTTGCCACCATGTACAGACTGGGGAGAAGACCTTCCTGGATGTGCGGCGCTCTCTTGCCAAACTGAAATTTGCCGACACGCCTGGGTGTTATGGGTTTGTTAATTTGGAGTATGTGGCTAAGGTGCAAAGGCTAACTGCAACGTAGTTGGTCGCCGAGTAAACGAACCAAGCCGAAGAGCACAAGTGGAACCATCGTCATACCCTGAAGTGAAAAGTAGTTCTCCCCCGAGTTCCCCTGTAGAGTCTTTACACGCCAGTCTGCTGGTTGCGTGCGTAGGCCTAGCGTGTTCTAGGTCTTCATTAAAGGTCTAGCGGGGTTTGCTGAGAGACCAAGATGCTGATCAAGCTGAGTTCTGGTGGGTCATTCCCCGCATCACCATGCGGAGCAAGCAATCTTAAGACATGATCAATGTCCAATACCGTATCAGTGATAACCGTAAATTATAATGCGGGTGACTTTCTTGGGGCCTGCGCCTCATCTGCCTTAAGTCAGGTGGATGAAGTGGTTGTGGTCGATAATGCCTCAAGCGACGATAGTTTAGCAAAGCTTGCAACAGCGTTTCCTGGTGATCGAAGGTTAAAGATTATTCGTAATCGAGAGAATCTTGGATTTGCAGCGGCTTGCAATATCGGGGCTGAACATTCCATTAGCAGTTGCCTGTTCTTTCTTAACCCCGATTGTATGCTGACATCGGACACAGTGAAGCATCTGATGCGGGTGCTAGACGATAATCCAGATGTAGGAATGGTGGGTGGTTTATTGATGAATCCCGATGGATCGGAACAAGTGGGGGGGCGGCGGGCTATTCCAACGCCTTGGCGGTCTCTTGTGCGAGCATTTGGGTTGTCTCGTTTGGCAGCTCGATGGCCACGCTTGTTTCTCGATTTTCACTTACATAAGCAACCGTTGCCGATTCAGCCTATTGAGGTCGAGGCAATTTCAGGTGCCTGTATGTTGGTTCGTCGGGAAGTGATGCGAGATGTCGGATCCTGGGATGAAGGCTATTTCCTGCACTGTGAAGATCTTGACTTGTGCATGGCGTTACGGCGCAAGGGGTGGAAAATCATGTTCGTGCCCGATGCGAGAGTTGTGCATGATCAAGGGGTGTGCAGCCGCTCTCGACCCATATTTGTCGAATGGCATAAGCATCGTGGGATGATGCGGTTTTATCGCAAGTTTTTTCAGCATCAGTACCCAGGCCCATTGATGTGGCTGGTGGCGTTAGGCATCTGGCTGCGCTTTGGTATCATCGCCCCATATCACTTCGCATTGTCCACCTTGCGGCATCTTGGGATTCAACGTGGATGAATCGTCCAAGATCGGGGTGCTCGGGGCACAGAGTTTTGTCGGCGAATGCGCGATTCGGCGACTGAGGGAAAGTGGCCGCCAGATCGTTGCCTTCTCCAGGTCTGCATATGCTGGCAACGCTGAATCAACGGTGACGTGGTTGCAGCTCTCGCCTTCTGTGGTTGCCTCTCGTGAAGTTCCATCCATCACGGAATGGGTATGTGTCGCTCCGATTTGGGTGCTGCCGGAGTATTTTCCGCTCATAGGGTCGAGTGGTGCTCGTCGAGTGGTGGCCCTGTCATCGACGAGCCTTCTCACAAAGAAGGCTTCGCCAGATGAGGACGAACAGGCGCTGGTGGGAGGACTGCAGGCCGGTGAGCAGGCTCTGCGTACGTGGGCAGAGGCTCACGGAGTTGAGTGGGTGATTTTACGCCCGACGTTGATCTATGGGTTTGGGCGGGACAAGAATGTGACGGAGATTGCCTGCTTTGCACATCGATGGGGATTTTTCCCGTTGTTGGGACAGGCTGATGGCTTGCGTCAGCCTGTGCATGTGGAGGATGTTGCAATGGCCTGCGTGTCAGCCATCACGGTGCCTGTGGCTGGGAATCGGGCGTATAATCTCTCAGGCGGCGAAACTTTGTCCTACAGGGAGATGGTTCGCCGCATTTTTGTTGCTCTTGGTAAAGACCCACGGCTGGCGACCATTCCCCGATGGCTCTTTCGTCTGGCGGTGACGGTACTTCGTCGGCTGCCGCGATACCGCAATTGGACGACGGAAATGGCCGAACGCATGAACCGTGACTTGGTATTTGATCATGGCGATGCCGCACGAGACCTAGCTTTTTCACCAAGGCCTTTTCAGCTTTCACGGGGAGACGTGCCGACGTGATTGTTCCAGCTGAGGTCCTGGTCGGAGTTGTTCGCACGTGTGAGGCCGAAGTCTCCGAACGAGGCTTGTGTAACGCAGGATCGGTGGGCCGTGTTTTTGTTTTGCAAAGTCCGATCTGTCAGGTATCATAACCCTTCACCACAGTCGTCGAGTACACCTCTTGGCGTTGCCACATAAACCAACAAGACGACACTCTGTACAGAAGAGACGCTCTCCTGCTCTTCTTGAAGAAATTAGTTTGTTTGCCACCGATGTGGACGGAGTCCTCACTGATGCCGGTATGTACTATTCCGAGTCGGGCGACGAATGGAAAAAGTTCAACACCCGCGATGGGATGGGAATCAAACTCTTGCAGAAGGCTGGGCTCATTACGGCCATTGTGACTCAAGAGCGAACGCGATTGGTGGCCAGGCGGGCGGAAAAGCTTGCCATCCCTGAGCTCCATCAGGGCGTGATGGATAAGCTCTCGGTGATCCGAGAGATGGCCGCACGGCACAGGCTCTCGCTTCAGCAAGTGGCGTACATTGGTGACGACGTCAATGATATTGAAGCCTTGAAAGCGGTGGGATTTTCGGCAGCTCCTGCAGACGGCATTCCCCAGGTGTTGAAGGTCGTTGACTATATCTGTCAGAAGAAAGGTGGCGAAGGAGCAGTCAGGGAGCTCGCTGAGTTGATACTCCAATCGCGAGTCGAAGTGAAGGCGGACAAGCGGAGGGGGAGAGTGAGGAGGGAGAATGGGTAACAGGCATGCCGTCTATCCGGTCATTATGGCGGGAGGAAGCGGGACCAGGTTTTGGCCCTTGAGCCGACATCTGTTTCCTAAGCAGCTGTTGCGGATCGGCGGCGAGCATACCTTGATTCAGCAAACGATGCGGCGTGTGCTTGGCTGTGCCCCGGCAGCCAATGTCTTGATTTCGACCAATGCCGCACAAGCTGACCTTATTCGCGTGCAACTCATCGATTGGAAAGAGGAGCTTGCTCAGGGGTTCGTGTTGGAACCGGAAGGACGGAACACGGCCCCTGCCATTGCTTTGGCTGCTCTGGAGGCTCAGCGACGGGATCCTGATGCAATCATGCTGGTCGTACCTGCCGATCATGTGGTGACCGGTCAGCGAGATTTCGAAGCGGCGGTTCAACTGGCCTGTCAATTGGCGGAAGCAGGTTACTTGGTGACCTTCGGCATTAAGCCGATTCGTCCGGAAACCGGTTATGGATATATCAAGCCGAACGACAAGGTTGCATTGGGAAAACGAGGAAAGCTGCGGGGGTTCTCAGTTCACAAATTCGTGGAAAAGCCCAATGTTGCCAAGGCGACGCAGTATCTTAAGGCCGGCAACTATTATTGGAACAGCGGGATGTTTATCTGGCGGGCTGCGACGATTTTGGAAGAGATTCGCCGACATCAACCTGCCATTGCCAGAGCGATGGATCGAATCAGCGCACTTCGTATGAGTCAGGCACCCAAGTCAGGCATTGAAAATCTCTATCGAACCATCAAACCAGTCTCCATCGATAATGGTGTGATGGAACGCTCGTCGAAGGCGGCCGTGATCCCGGTGACTTTCAAATGGTCGGATGTCGGGAGTTGGGGGAGCTTGGATGAAGTGGCCTCGAAGGATAAGGCCGGGAATGTGACGACAGGGCGAGTGGTCGATCTGGAGAGTCGCCGGTCCATCGTCTATGCCGACAGGCGGGTTGTGGCGACGATCGGATTGCAAGATATGGTCGTGGTGGATACACCGGACGCGACGTTGGTCTGCCCGAAGTCTCGGGCACAGGATGTGAAAAAGATCGTCGATATTCTGAAACAGCAGAAGGCGCCGGAACATTTGGAGCATCTGACCGTTCAGCGCCCATGGGGCTCATATACCGTGTTGGAAGAGGGCCCGGGATTCAAAGTGAAACGTGTGACGGTCAACCCAGGCGGGCGACTCTCGCTCCAACTGCATCATCAACGCAGTGAACATTGGGTGGTGATTGCCGGTACCGCACGGGTGACCAGGGGTGAAGAGATTTTTGACTTGCAGGTTGGGCAGAGTACGGCCATCCCGGTGAAGACGCAACATCGCCTGGAAAATCCAGGGCATGAGACCGTGCATATCATCGAGGTACAGAATGGCCCGTATCTTGGTGAGGATGATATCGTCCGTTTTAAGGATGATTACGGAAGAACTGCGAGTCGCTGGTAAATTAGCACGATGACAGGCCGACACCATGTCAGAGTTCTTGCTTGGTAGCTTGTCGGCATAGCGGAGATACCTATGGGTTTATTTCGCGAATATGACCTTCGAGGAATCGTCGGCACCGAGCTGACGGAGGAATTGGCTGAGCGGGTGGGGCTTGCGTACGCCACCTATGCAAGCAAACGCGGAGTCAAGACAATCAGCGTAGGTCGTGACGGTCGTCTCAGTTCTCCCCTGTTACATCAGGCGCTACTCAAGGGGCTTCTTGCCGGTGGGCTTGATGTCATCGATATCGGGATATGCTCCTCCCCGTTGGTGTATTTCTCGTTGTTTACCCTTCCTGTCGGCGGCGGCATCATGATTACCGGGAGTCACAATGCGGCGGAGTACAATGGGTTTAAGATCTGTCTCGGGAAAACGGCGATCCATGGGGAAGAAATTCAAGAGCTTCGGCGAGTCATGGAACAGGGTGTGTTCAGCACGGGGAGTGGGCGTCTTTCTGAACATCCCATTATTCCGGATTATCTGAAATACATTGAGAAAAGTTTCCCACACGTTAAGGCGCAGAAACTCCATGTCGTGATCGATTGTGGGAACGGCGCGGCTTCTCTTGTCGCCAAGCAAGCGCTTGAATTGTTGGGGTGTAAGGTCACGGGACTGTATTGTGACCTGGATGGGCGTTTCCCCAACCATCATCCGGATCCCACGGTGCTTGAGAACCTGTCCGACCTGATGCAAGCGGTGAGGGATCATCGAGCTGATGTGGGAATCGGCTATGATGGAGACGCGGACCGAATCGGCGCAGTGGATGAGCAGGGGCAGGTGCTCTGGGGAGATCGTCTCTTGGTGCTGTACGCCCGAGATATTTTGCTTGAGAAGCCGGGGAGTACGATCATCTCGGAAGTCAAGGCATCCCAAAGCCTCTACGATGACATCGCCAAGCGTGGTGGGCGTGCCGTGATGTGGAAGACCGGACATTCGTTGATCAAGGCGAAAATGAAAGAAGAGGCGGCAGTGTTGGCCGGAGAAATGTCGGGGCACATGTTTTTTGCGGATCGTTATTTCGGGTATGACGATGCCGTGTATGCGTCCTGTCGACTTGTGGAAATCTTGGCGAAAGCTCAACAGCCGCTTTCAGCGTTGGTGTCTGATCTGCCCCAGTCGGTCGTCACACCTGAGATACGAGTGGATCTCCCAGACACGATCAAGTTTGATGTGGTGGAGCGTGTTCGTAACAAATTCACGGAATACCTGCAGACCAAACAGGGGCTTGGCCCGAAGAAACTGGCACTGAGAAATTTGATCACGATCGACGGGGTCCGTGCGATATTCGATGATGGATGGGGCCTGATCAGGGCTTCCAATACCCAACCGGCCTTAGTGCTGAGATTTGAAGCGACCTCTTCCGACCAACTCAACGCCATTCGAGCGCTTATCGAGGAGGAGCTGAGGGAGGCCAAACGATCGCTTGCGTGCTGAAATCTCTCGCTACGTGGATTAGTCTTGCTCGTCTCCGTACCAGCATCGGTCGTCCTGCCGCTATAGGGGCCGTTTTGTTCACTCTCTTGGTTCCCCTTGAGACAACTGCCGCCGAGGGATTGGGTGAACCAGCACGTCCCTTCAGGATTGGAGAACGGCTGACCTACGAAGTCTCCTGGCTCAATCTAACTGCTGCAACTGCCGTGATGGAAGTGGCTCCCACGGCAGGGAGAGAGGGGACCTCCTCCACCGCCAAGTTGATTGGGACAGCACGGTCCACACCGATCATCACGAAGTTCTTTCCTGTCGACAATCGAGTGGAGTCGGAGCTGGATTTGGGCACCCTTACGCCGGAACATCTGACCTTCCGGAGGCGCGAAGGAAAAAAGAAAGAGGATATCGAATATACGTTCCACCAGAAGGAAGGGACGGTCACTGCCGTTAGAGGGGGAACGACCGAGTCCTTATCCATTCCAGCCGGGACTCACGACATCATTTCATGCCTCTACTATACCCGTGCCGTGTTGCCGCCCAGGCCGGGAGCCTCACTCAGGATGAACGTGTATCATGATAAGAAAAACCGGCCGGTTGAGGTACGTGTCGAAGGAATCGAGTCTCTTGAAGGGGGCTGGGGGAAAGTGGAGACCGTACGAGTGAGGGTGATCATGCCGTTTCACGGTCTCTTCATGAATAAAGGGGATATTCATGTCTGGGTCACGAATGATGAACGAAAGATCCCTGTTCGCATGAAAGCGAAAGTCGTACTTGGGGCCATCGTCGCCGACCTCGTTGATGGTTGGTCCAGAGTCGGCAGTATCAAGCCGGGGTCTTGAGTAGGAGGTTGTTGTTCACGTAGGATAAACCCGTTATACTGAGTCGCAGGATGAGACAATTTCCCATCACATTAAGCCAGTTTATCATTCGGAGTCAGGCGTCGTATCCAGGTGCGACCGGAGAATTTTCCAGTCTGTTGACCCAAATCGGCCTGGTCGGCAAACTGATTTCTCAAGATCTTCGGCGTGCAGGGTTGATCAATATCCTTGGGACGACCGGTGAGACCAATGTCCAGGGAGAGACCGTCAAGAAGCTGGATGCCATTGCGAACGACGACTTCGTCAAGGTCTTTCAAGCCAGCGAGCATGTCTGTGCTCTGGCCTCGGAAGAAATGGAAAATCCGCTCTCGCTGCCGAACAATTGGCCGCATGGCAAGTATATGCTGCTCTTCGATCCCCTGGACGGATCGTCCAATACGGACAACAACATGCCGCTCGGGGCCATTTTTTCCGTACTCAAGTACGGCCGAACGGATCGATTACCGACAGAAGCCGATTTAATCCGCCGAGGAACTGAACAAGTTGCAGCTGGCTATCTCCTGTATGGGTCGAGCACGATGCTGGTGTACACCGTTGGACAAGGCGTCTATGGATTTACCTTGGATCCTGATATCGGTGAGTATTTATTGTCGCACGAGCGAATGAGGATTCCTGAAAAGGGCAAGGTCTATGCCGCCAATGAAGGGAATTATAACAAGTGGCCTGATGGAATAAGGAAGTATTTGGATTCGCTTAAAGTCACTGATAAGGCGACGGGGCGCCCCTATAGTGCGCGGTATTCCGGATGTTTGGTGGCCGATGTGCACCGCCTGTTGCTTGGAGGGGGAATCTATCTCTATCCAGGGGAAGTCGATAAGCCTGAAGGAAAGCTGCGACTGCTCTACGAGGCGAATCCGCTGGCTTGGGTCGTTGAGCAGGCTGGAGGGAAGGCCTCAACCGGCACGACGAGAATTTTGGACGTTGAAGCTAAAAAATTACACCAGCGCGTATCGCTGATCATCGGGAGTCGTCTCGATGTCGAGCAGGCTGAGGCGTACATTCAAGGGAAAGCCTAGTCACGCATCATTTTGACCTGTGGGAGCTGTCTGGAGGGAATTATGGGAGATCGGGTTCAAGAGATTCTCAGTTGGTATGGTAGCGACAATGCCGGAACAAAGACGAATATCGCCCGCATGCTGCGTTCCGGGAAATTGGCTGGGACCGGCAAGTTAGTCATTCTCCCGGTGGATCAAGGATTTGAGCATGGTCCGGCTCGGAGTTTTGCACCGAATCCATCCGGATACAACCCCCACTATCACTTTCAACTCGCCATTGATGCTGGTTGCAATGCCTATGCGGCACCACTCGGGTTTTTGGAAGCAGGGGCGAGTGAGTTTGCGGGGCAGATTCCCCTCATCCTCAAGCTCAATAATCATGATGTGTTGCATGACGACAAGGACCCGCTGCCATCTGTCACAGGCAGTGTGAACGATGCTCTTCGGTTAGGGTGTTCGGCCGTCGGGTTCACGATCTATCCCGGGTCCGCCCATTGCAGCGCGATGTACGAGCAACTGCAAGCTATTGCAGAAGAGGCCAAGGCCAGTGGTCTGGCCGTCGTGGTGTGGTCTTATCCGCGAGGATCAGCCCTGAGCAAGGAAGGTGAAACGGCGATGGACGTTGTGGCCTATGCGGCACAGATCGCGGCACAACTAGGTGCACACGTTATCAAGGTGAAATTGCCGACTGCACATTTAGAACAGGCGGCGGCTAAGAAAGTGTACGAGTCCACGCAAGTTCCAATCAAGACGCTGGCAGAGCGGGTTAAACATGTGGTGCAGAGTTCATTCGACGGGCGTCGGATCGTAATCTTCTCCGGTGGAGCCAAAAGCGAAGATAAGAATGTATTCGAAGAGGCTCGAGGGATTCGGGATGGGGGAGGCTTTGGCAGCATCATCGGTCGAAACTCGTTCCAACGGCCAAAAGCAGAGGCCATTAAATTTCTCCAGACAATCATGGGAATTTACAGCGGCGCGATTCAGTGAGCGTTCCCACGGTTACGGATAAAATCGAATGAATACTATGAATCAATTCGAGTCCAGTCCCAAGCCCCCACAGGGAAAGAAAAGTTGGGTCGTGACAGCGGCGCTGTTGACGGCTGGGATCATCATTGGGTTTGTCATAGCCGCGGACCTTGGATGGTTATCAAATGGCCATGCCGTGCCTGATTCATCGTCTGTTGCGCCACCACCACAGCCTCCTGTCGTCAGACCAGTCTCGACGGCTCCGCAGCCTATCCTGGGCGGGGGCAACCAAACATTCGTGGACATTGCCAAGTCGGTGAAGCCGGCGGTGGTGAATATCTATGCGACGAAGAGCGGACGTGGGGAAGGGTCGGGCTCGACCCCTTTCGACGACCCGTTATTTCGAAAGTTTTTCGGCGACGAGTTTTTCAGAAAGTTCGAACATCCCAAAGAGAAGAAAGAACGCGGGTTGGGATCCGGTGTGGTTGTCGACTCGAACGGGCTGATCATTACCAATAATCATGTCGTCGGCAAGGCGGATGAGATTCGCGTCACCCTCTCGGACAAGCGCGAGTTCAAAGCCAAGTTGATCGGCACCGATCCCAAGACAGATGTGGCGGTGGTGAAGATCGAGGCCACGGGGCTTCCCATTGTGCCCTGGGCCGATTCGGACAAGTTAGAAGTGGGAGAGTTCGTCCTGGCCATCGGCAATCCATTCGGACTGACACAGACTGTCACGCTGGGGATCGTCAGCGCACTTGGGCGGGCTGCTGGTATCGCTGAGTATGAAGACTTTATCCAGACCGATGCCGCGATCAATCCTGGGAACTCCGGCGGAGCGTTAGTCAATGTGCGGGGTGAGCTGGTGGGAATCAACACCGCCATCTTCAGTCAAAGCGGCGGCAATATGGGGATCGGATTTGCCGTGCCGAGCAATATGGCCCAGTCGATTATGGGCCAACTTGTACAGACCGGGAAAGTCGTGCGTGGGTGGCTGGGAGTCTCGATTCAGGAGTTGACGCCGGAATTGGCCTCACAGTTTGGAATCACTGAAACAAAGGGTGTGCTCGTCAGCGATGTCATGGATGACAGTCCGGCGAAGAAGGCCGGTTTTGAGCGAGCCGATGTGATCGTTGAGTACGACGGGAAATCGATGGATTCACCGACGCACCTGCGCAATGCCGTTGCACAGACACCGGTCGGGAAAAAGGTGGTCGTCAAGATTATCAGGGACAAGAAGGCCAAAACGATCGATCTCACCATCGTCGAGCAGCCCAAGTCGATGTCGCAAAGCGGTGAAGAAGACGGGGGAGATTCAGCAACGCCGACCGGAATACTGTCCAGTCTTGACGTGCGCGACTTGAACGAAGAGTTGGCAAGCCGCTACGGATTGAAATCGAGCGAGCGCGGTGTGGTGATCGTTCGAATAAAGCCGGGCAGTACGGCTGAAGAATTGGGTGTTCGTGAAGGTGATATCGTGCTTGAGGTGAACCGTCAAACGGTCACCTCAGTGAAGGTGTTTGAACGGATTGCCAACAAGCTGCCGAAAGATCAAGCGGTGCTGCTGTTGCTCAAACGGCAGGGGCGGACGATTTATCTTACGCTTCGTCCATGATCTACGCAGGTTCAGATGATCTATCTGCTCTATCTCGTGGGTTTGGTTGCATGACGCCGCCCGCATGAACCGGCAAACCAGATGGACCAGACAGACGCGCTTTCTCGTCAGACCCAGTTAGCCGTGGCCATTGTTCCTGCCGCCGGACGCGGCCTTCGTATGGGTGGCGCCGTTCCCAAGCAGTTTTTGGCTTTGGGCGGTGAACCCTTGGTCGTGCACTCGCTTCGGGTACTTCAGCGCTCTCCTGTCATCGATCAAATCATCTTGGCTGTGCCGCAGGCCGATCTCGATTATTGTCTGAATGATCTTGCCGTACGATTTGGATTTTCCAAAATCAGGCGGGTGGTGGCCGGTGGAAAGGAGCGGCAGGATTCAGTTCGGCATGCGCTGGAACATGTGCCGGAGGACACGCAGCTTGTGGTGGTGCATGATGCGGTACGTCCGTTTCTGACGGAGCATATGGTGACTGAGGTGGTTGAAGCGGCGCGCCGAGAGGGAGGAGCGATCATCGCGTTGCCGATGCGTGATACCGTCAAGCAGGTCGGAATGGAGCATCGGATCGAACGGACGGTTGATCGAAAACCGCTCTGGCTGGCTCAGACGCCGCAGGCCTTCAGGCGAGATTGGCTATTGAACGCCCATCGCAAAGCCCATGCGGAGGGAGTGCATGCCACCGATGACGCATTCCTGTTCGAGTGGGCTGGTCACCCGGTTGTGGTGGTGGAAGGGAGTGGAGAAAATATCAAGGTGACAAGGCCTGAAGATATGGTGATCGGTGAGGCCATCTTCGCTTCTCGTCAGTCGGGGGCTATGAAAGGGACAAGATGAGCAAGGGATTCCGTATCGGGTATGGGTATGATGTTCATCCATTGGGACCGGGGCGCAAGCTGATTCTTGGCGGTGTTGAAATCCCTCACGGCAAAGGCCTGCTTGGTCATTCTGATTCCGATGTACTGGTCCATGCCGTCTGCGATGCCTTATTGGGAGCAATGGGAGAGGGAGATCTGGGGCGGCATTACCCCAGTTCTGATCTCAAGTACAAAGGCATCTCGAGCCTCAAGTTATTGGAAGACGTGATGGCAAAGCTGACAACGAAAGGCTATCGAGTAGGAAATATTGATACGGTGATTGTGGCTCAAGCGCCAAGGCTCGGACCGCATCTCGCGACGATGCAGGAGTCTATCGCCGCAGCTGCCGGTGTTGCTCCTGAACTAGTGAACGTGAAGGTGAAGAGCGGAGAAGGATTAGACGCAGTAGGGCATGAAGAGGGGATGATCGCTCACGCAGTCTGTTTGATCGAGCCGGCCTAGCGCCGTCGGATGTACCGCCGATGTTGACGCACATCAAACAGGACCTCCAGGCGGTCTTTGATCGAGATCCAGCAGCGACCAGTAAGCTGGAGGTGATTCTCACGTACGCAGGCTTTCATGCCTTGCTCGCCTATCGTATTTCTCACCGGCTCAGGTCCATCGGCGTTCCTTTCTTGCCACGAGCGATTTCTCAGTTGGCTCGTTGGCTCACCGGCGTTGAGATCCATCCTTCCGCCAAGATCGGGACGGGGTTTTTCATCGACCATGGCATGGGCGTGGTGATCGGGGAAACGGCAGAAATTGGTGACTATGTGACGCTCTTTCAAGGGGTCACGCTGGGAGGAACAGGAAAAGAACGTGGTAAGCGGCATCCGACGCTTGGTAATCACGTGGTGGTGGGTGCAGGGGCTAAGATCCTTGGGGGGATTACGATCGGAGACAATGTTAAGATTGGAGCCAATTCGGTTGTCTTGAAGAATGTTGCGGCCAATTCAACGGTGATCGGTGTTCCGGGCCGCGTCATCAAATCCCAGGGCGAGCGCTTGCCCGATGCCACCATGGATCAAGTTGATCTACCAGACCCCATCAGTGACCGCTTCATCGCATTAGAGCAGGAATTGATTGAGCTTCGGAAGAAGCTCGAAAATCAGGATGCCCCCCCCCACCAATAGAAAATTGTATCGTCGGTTTGTGTATTGATGAAGTCAGCTCGGCGCGGCATGATGCCGCGCCGGGTAACTCCAGCTTATGCAGACAGGCAGTCGCTCATGAACTTCTTCCGCTCGTCGCCCTTCAGTTGTTTATCGCCGGCTTCCTTATTGCACGTCTTCATTTTATTCCGCTGAGTCTCCTTGCCGCCTCCACCTTTCCCCGATTTGGCGGAAAGGCATTCCTTCATAAACGCCTTCCGTTCATCGCCTTTTCCTTCGCCAAACCCTTTCACGTTCGCCTGTTCGTTGCAGGCCTTCATTTTGTTCTGTTGCTCAGGTGCAGCCAGAGCAAACGGAGTCACCACAAGGGTGAGCGCAAAGAATGTCAGAGCGATGGTGCATAGAACTCTCCGCATGTTGGATCTCCTTATGTAGAATAAGAGGTGAGGTGCTCAACTGGCGTGTATCATAACAAAGAAATACGTACGTGTCATGAGGGGAGAGTATCGGTAAGCCGAGCCTCACACGTAATATGTTGGAGCGTAATCCCGTACGTGATGCCAGGGATTATTGGTGATGTGACCGGAGGGGTGAAAGATGATTTCTCCTTGAGAAAAGGATATGCTGTCCGACCAAAAACCACAGTATAGTTCTGCCCATGCAGTCTGTTTCAGATTGCTTTGATGATAAGCGGAAAGGTCGGTTATGAGCTCAACCCCAGGTGTCACACCAGCGCATCAGTTTCGGAAGCTTCTCTTGTCGGACCAGTTGGAATTTATTTGTGAAGCGCACAATGGTCTCAGTGCAAAAATCGTTCAAGAGGCAGGCTTCAAAGGTATTTGGGCCAGTGGTCTCTCGATCTCCGCTCAATTTGGGGTTCGGGATAACAATGAAGCCAGCTGGACCCAGGTTTTGGACAATCTGGAGTTCATGTCCGATGCGACCACGATTCCTATCCTGCTCGATGGGGATACGGGATACGGCAATTTCAATAACATGCAGCGGCTGGTTCGTAAGCTGGAGCAGCGGCGTATTGCTGCCGTGTGTATCGAAGACAAATTGTTTCCCAAGACGAATAGTTTTATCAAGGGGGATGCACAGCCGATGGCGGACATGCAGGAGTTTTGCGGCAAGATCAAAGCGGGGAAAGACGCACAGACTGACGCTGACTTTTGCATTATCGCCAGAGTGGAAGCCTTCATCTGCGGCTGGGGGCTGGCGGAGGCGCTTCGCCGAGCCGAGGCGTATCGTCAGGCCGGAGCAGACGGGATTCTCATCCATAGCGCGCTGTCGGTGCCTGATGAAATCCTGTCGTTCAAGCAGGAGTGGGGAAATCGATGCCCCGTCGTAATTGTGCCGACGAAGTATTATGCGACCCCGACCGAGGTGTTTCGACAACATGGAGTTTCGATCGTCATTTGGGCCAATCACCTGCTCCGGGCCGCCGTCGCGGCCATGCAGAAAACAGCCGCGACGTTGAAAGAACAGGAGCATCTCCTGTCGATCGAGGACAAGGTGGCTCCCGTTGCCGAGATCTTTCGCTTGCAGAATGCGGCGGAATTGCAGGATGCCGAAGACCGGTATCTTCCTCGAGGCGCAGAAAACACCGGGGCCATCGTCCTGGCGGCTTCGCGTGGCGAGGAACTCCGGGAATTGACTGAGCATCAGCCGAAGACGATGGTCAAGATTCAGGGGACACCGATTCTCGCCCATATTGTGGACGCCTACAACGCCGTAGGGATTAAGGACATCACGGTCGTCCGTGGTTATAAGAAGGAATCGGTCAATCTGCCCAATCTGAAGTATTTGGATAACGATGACTTTGCCGACACCGGTGAGTTGGATTCACTACAGAAGGCCTTCGGCAGGCTGAAGAGCCCATCGAAGGACTTGATCATTTCTTACGGAGATGTACTCTTCAATAAGTACATCCCGCAAGCGCTCTGTCAGGAGAACGAGGATTTTGTGATCTTCGTGGATAGCGATTGGCAGAACCAAAGCAGTTATGTGCGTCTCGGTGGCTTTGTCGAATGCTCCTTGCCGAATTCAAAGAAAGCCTTTAATGCCAAGGTCTATTTGAAGCAGCTCGGGAATACGGTAGGGAGAGAGCAGACCCATGGAGTCTGGATGGGGTTTCTGAAAGTGTCTCCTTCCGGAGCGGCCCAACTTCAGGCCATCCTCTCGACGATGATGGCCGATCCGTCGAATCGAAAGGCCGGGATCCCTCACCTATTACAGGAATTGTTGAAGCGACAGTTGCCGATTCGTGTGTTGTATACCGTGGGGCACTGGCTCGATATCAACAGTCTCGATGATCTGGTTCAGGCGGGGAACTTCTGATCCTTCGTCTCTCTGGGCCCTCGCGTGGTGCAGGTCGAATAAGCGTCAGCGACAGGCGGTTGAAAAAAGGAATGGATAAGAACGCATGATCGATCCACAAGAATTTGTTGCGTGCCTGAGGGCGAATGGCGTTGGGTTTTTCAGCGGGGTACCTGATTCCCTCCTAAAAGAGTTGTGCTCCTGTATCGCACAAGAAAGTTCTGCCGATCAACATATTGTCGCCGCCAACGAAGGTGGTGCTGTGGCGCTGGCGTTGGGATATCACTTGGCGACAGGCAATATTCCGTTGGTCTACTTCCAAAATTCTGGTTTAGGCAACAGTATCAATCCGCTCCTCTCCTTGGCCGATCAGGAGGTCTATGCTATTCCGATGTTGCTTGTGATCGGATGGCGGGGGGAACCAGGCGTCCACGATGAGCCGCAACACAAGAAACAGGGACGTGTGATGTTGCCCATGCTGGATGCGATGGAAATTCCATTCTCCCTGTTGAGGCCAGAACTTGATCATGCGGATACAATCTTGAAAGATGCCGTGGCACATGCACGAAAGACCAGTACCCCCTACGCGCTTGTTGTCAAAAAGGACACATTCAAACCGTTTACGGCTTTTCAGCCTGAGAGCCCGTCGTTCCCACTGTCGCGTGAGGAGGCCATTCATCAGGTGATCGAGGGACTGGATGATCGTGATGTGATTGTGTCGACCACCGGCATGCCTTCTCGTGAGGTTTATGACTACAGGCGCAAAAAAGGGAGCGGCCATCACCGGGATTTTTTAACCGTAGGCGGCATGGGGCATGCTTCCCACATTGCACTCGGTATTGCGCTTCAACAGCCAGACCGTTCGGTGTATTGCTTGGATGGAGATGGAGCGACGCTGATGCATATGGGAGCTCTTTCTCTCAATGGAACGTTGAAGCCAAGAAACTTCAAGCATATTATTCTGAACAATGGGGCACATGATTCAGTAGGTGGTCAACCGACTGTGGGGTTGGCGATCGACTTTCTCGGCGTTGCTCGCGCATCCGGTTATGGACAAGTCTTACGAGCTCAGACGAAGCAGGAGCTTGCGAGCGGTCTCACAGACCTCAAACGCTCGAGCGGCCCTAGTCTACTGGAGATTCGTGTTCGTCGGGGGGCCAGAAAAGATTTGGGCCGACCGGCCACGACTCCGATCCAGAATAAGCAGGCATTCATGGATTTTATCAGGTCTCAAGGGTAAATCCTCTATCAGGGTGTGTCATCGGGGACTCCGCACCCGCACGGTTACTTCTTGACCGTGTTCGGTTCAGTCATAATCAACTCGCATTAAAAACAGTCCCTGTGGCGGCGCTGTTTTCCCGGCAGCCGAGCGGTTTCGTGCATTGAGGATGGCGGTGAGGCTTCCCGGGGCGCGTTTGTTCATTCCGACCTCCACGAGTGTTCCGACGATGGAGCGGATCATCTGTTTTAAAAAACGATCTGCATACACTGCAATCCGTAGTCGGTCGCCTTCCAGAAAAACCATGAATTGCTGAAGATGACAGATGGGATCATCGTTGTCCGTCGGCTGTGTCTGGAACGAAGAGAAGTCATGGGTCCCAACTAAGGTGATTCCGGCGGTACTCATGGCCGCGTCGTCAAGGGGCTGGTGGACATGCCACCAATAGGCTCGCTCAATTGCTGGACGTTCTGGCCGATTGAGGATGTGGTATTCGTACAGTTTGCCCTTGGCCGAATGCCTTGCATGGAATGAGTCTGGCATGAGCTCAACCGATCTGACCACGATGTCCTCAGGAAGGTGCGCATTCAAGGCTCTCGTCCATGCGCGTGGAGTCATCTCACGATTGATGCGGAAGCTGACAACCTGGCCCAGGGCATGCACTCCGGAATCCGTGCGTCCGGCACCAATGACCGGTACGCTGATCTGGGTGATGCCGAAAATGGCAGTTTCAACGGCCGCCTGAATAGTCGGCTGGTCCGGCTGACGTTGCCAGCCGGCATAGGCTGTGCCGTCATATTCGAGGGTGAGCTTTATGGTGGGCATGTTCGGACTAAGCGATGAAGCAAACGTTTGACCGGGATGGACTTAGCGTATCTCAGACTTGCCTGCTGAGAGGAAGGCGACAATACCCTGGTAGAGCGATTGGGCAACATCCTGGACGAACACCGGCTTATGAAGTAGCTCTTCTTCCAAGGGATTTGAAATATAGGCAATTTCTGCCAGAATACTGGGCATGCTCGTGAATCTCAAGACATAGAAGGGGGCGGTCTTGACGCCATGATCGTCGATTTCATAGTGGCCGTTCATCTGAGCCACCATGGCGGCTTTGGCATTCCACGCGAGCTCCAGCGATTCCTCAATCTTCTTCGTCGTTAAGAGATCTGCCACCAAGTATTCCCACCCAACGCCGGTGTTGCTGATAGGGGTCCCGTTTTCTCGAGCCGCTACCTCGAGCGCTCGTTGGTCCTTAGCCTCTCCAAAGTGATAGATTTCAATCCCTTTGACTGTCCGTGAGGGGTGGGAGTTGACATGGATGGAGACGAAGAGATCAGCTTCGTTGCTGTTGGCAAACCTCGCCCGCTCCTCCAACTCAACAAAGACATCATGGTCTCGGGTCATCAATACTCGCACTCCGGGGTGTTTGCTCAGGAGTTTTCGGAGTTGCAGCCCTACTTTGAGCGTAATGTCTTTCTCCTCGGTTTTTCTGACTCCCCGTGCACCTGGATCTTTTCCCCCGTGGCCGGGATCGATCACTATGGTGGTGTAGCCCTTTGCTCGTGGGGCAAAAGGCTGCGGAGTTGTCGGGGCCACACGTTTCGGAGCCTCTTGAGGCGTACCTGTGGAGCTCAGGCCTTGCTCTGCGGGAAGGGTGACATCAATGACCAAGCGTGGAGGATCGGTTAAAAGGAAGTGCTTATATGATTGGAACGAGGTCCTTGGCAGGGAAACGGCCACCGCGTGAGGCGTGATTTGAGTCACCATGAAGGGCGAGGGGATCGTTCCGTCCAGTGTCCTGCTCTGTGCGGCTTGGCTGAGCCAGGCATCAGGAAGGGCAATGACCACCTGGCTCGCATTTACTGCCCGCTGTTCGATAACTGTGGCATGACGATCAAGATCTAGAACGAGCCTAATCTTCTCAGGACTGGTCGTCGCGCGGACATTACGGATGGTCACCGGAGCAAGGGAAGCGGTGGTTCCCCTGATATGACTCTGTTTCGATCCGTGTATAGACAGGGTCTGTGGTTTGTCGGATGACCACGCCACGGCTTGGGGACCCAGCCCAGTGAAGAGAGCGAAGAGGCCACCAGCCGCGATGAGCGTGAGAGGCTTGAGTGAAAACAGCCGGGGCTCTCGTTTTTGCATGGACCCTGTGCGGCCCCTTTTCAGTGGTAGATAATGGGAAACTATTCTCAGATGTCTGTTCCCTTGTCAAGAACTACGCGAGTTGGATCGATGAGATCCCCGGTGACGCTCGGTTGAAGGCCGTGGTAGCGTGAGGTATGCCGACATACCTGATTATCGATGGGTATAACCTCCTGTCAGGGGGGAGAGCACTTTCCGGGCACCTTGAAGCCGCTCGTGAGCAATTGCTGCGTGATTTAGCGAGGTACCGACATCGCAAAAATCATCATCTCACGGTCGTGTTTGATGGGTGGCAGCAGGGCCAACCATCGGAGCAGCGGGAGCACCGTTCTGGAGTACAGGTGATCTATTCCAAGCGGGGGGAGCGAGCTGATCAAGTTATTCAACGACTCGCACGGCAGTATGGATCAGACTGTGCCGTAGTCAGTTCAGATCATGAAATCGTGAACGCGGCTCGGGCCCATGGGGCCTTTGTTATGAACGCTCAGGAGTTTGCCTCCAAGTTATGGACATCACCGATAGCAAGCGGGAGGGTGCCATACAAAGAACTGGATACAGGAGAAGACATCACGCCACGGCGCGGGCCTGAGAAAAAAGGGAATCCGAGAAAGCTTCCCAAGTCTCAACGGCAACGTGACCGCCATCTCAAACGATTCTGAACAGCCGCTTTGCGTTAGTGCTCGTCTGTTCGGCAACATCATCCAATGGCAGATTATGGATGGAGGCTAACTGTTGAGCCACCTGTGAGACGTATGCTGGTTCGTTGCGTTTCCCCCGATAGGGGACTGGGGTGAGGTACGGACAATCAGTTTCGATTAACACGCGGTCCAACGGCGTGTTTTTGGCGATGTCACGCACCATCGTGGCATTCGGGAACGTGAGGATGCCTGAAAAGGACAGATAAAATCCAAGATCCAAGGCATCCTTCGCCAGCCAGGCATCTCCGGAAAAGCAGTGAAAGACCCCGCCGATTTCTGACGCTTTCTCTTCTCTTAAAATCGTGATCGTATCTTCCTGCGCTTCTCTGGTGTGAATGATGACGGGCAGCTTAAGTTCACGCGCGAGCTGAACCTGCTCACGAAACCGGTCGCGCTGTTCTTTCGGCGAGGAGTGGTTGTAGTGATAGTCCAATCCGATCTCTCCGTACGCCACAACATTTTTTTGGGGGGCGAGCTGACGGAACTCGTCATACCAACCGTCGCCGATGTGCTTGACTTCGTGCGGATGGACCCCGATTGAGGCATAAACAAACGGATACCGGTCTGCGAGTCGCACGGCCGCATGGCTGGTTGCCAGATCGCAACCGATGGTAAGGAAAGCCTCTACACCCGCTTCCCGCGCACGGGCGATCATGGCCTCCCGATCGTCGTTGTAGCGGGCGTCGTCGAGATGTGTGTGGGTATCGATCAACATCAGGGCATCGTAACATGAGCCGTTGCTCGAGAGAAATGGCTACGTCACCGTGCCCTCGATTTTGTCTCCAACCGGTTATTAGAACCTCTGACAGAGAGGTATCTCGAGCGTTTTGGTCGGAACAGTTGACATGAGTTAGATTTCTATTGTACTGATATCAATTCTGTCTCTTATACACATCTCCGAGCCCACGAGACCGATCAGTA
>NIUT01000185.1 GCA_002254365.1 Nitrospira sp. UW-LDO-01 | reverse complement strand
TTTCTGGGAGCCAATCGTGTGTTGCTTTCGGCTGGATTGACGAATCGTGTTCTGTCTCGACAGTTGTCAATTCATAGCTGGCGCGTAGTCGATTGGATCCTGTCCTGGTCGAAACGAGAAGTCAATCGCGTGCTCCCGCTGATGGAACTGCCGGATGGTCCCTTTCGAAAATGGAGGTCTGACCGCTGGGAAGGCATCAAGACTTGCAACTTTTCTGCATGGCGTGCAGACCTCATTCATGTGAATGGATTGGATGAATCGTACGAAGGATGGGGGCTCGAGGATTCTGACTTGGTCATTCGACTGCTCCACGCCGGAGTGAAGCATAAGAGCGCGCGCTTCGCCGCGACGGTGTTTCATTTATGGCATCCGGAGCAGGACCGCATGGGGCTCCCCGACAATCAGAAACGGCTGGATGATCTCCTGCGTTCCTCGGCCTTTCGGGCCGCCGTTGGGCTCGAGCAACACCATGCAGTGTCTCTGGATCATCAATCCGTAACAAGGCGACGGGCAACGCCATGAAGCGGGAGTTCAACAGTGTGTTAGTCGTATGTACGCGTCGCATAGGAGATGTACTCTTAGCCACGCCGGTCATTCGCTCGCTCAAGGCCGCCTTGCCAAACGTGATGATCGACATGCTTGTATTCGAAGGGACTCAGGATATTCTCTCCGGCAATGCGGATATCCATCGAGTCTGGACCATCGCCGAACGTCCCGCGATTCGTCCCCATCTCGCCTTGCTGCGCTCGCTGTGGCGACGTTACGACGTCGCTTTGTCGGTGCTGGCGGGAGATCGTCCGACCTTTCATGCCTGGGTTGCAGGACGGTATTGTGTGGGGACGCTATTGCCCGATAAGAAATCCTGGTGGAAGCGGAGATTGCTGAATCACTGGATCCCGTTTGATAATCTCCATACTCATACGGTTGCCATGAATCTCAAGCTACTTACCCCGTTGGGTATTACACCACTCGGTACTCCCGTGGTGAGTTGGACGGATGAGGATGCACGATCTGTTGGCACCCTGTTCCCTGATGTCAGGAATGCTCAGTCCTACGCCGTGCTGCATGTGTCACCAAAGTTTGCCTACAAAACTTGGACCGTCGATGCGTGGGTGGCGCTTGGACGGTGGTTGATCGATCGTGGGCTCATCGTCGCTGTGACGGGGATCGAAACGGCTGAGCAGTCGTATTGTGATCAGATCATTCAGGGGCTACCCAAGGCCGTTAATTTAATAGGCCGGGTGACCTTGCCGGCTCTAGGCTGTCTCTTAAGTCGCGCTGCGTTGTATGTTGGAACGGATACCGCAGTCAGTCATATGGCCGCTGCCGTCGGAGTGTCCTCCGTCGTTCTATTTGGTCCCTCCAATCCCGTGAAGTGGGGGCCTTGGCCGAAGGACTTTCCTTCAACCGCACAAAGCCCGTGGCATAAGCAAGGATCACAAAGGCAGGGCAATGTGTGGTTGCTTCAAGGTGAAGCGGAGTGCGTACCTTGCCTTGCCGAAGGATGTGATCGTCACGTGAATAGTCTGAGTGACTGCCTCCAGCGATTATCTGTGCATCGGGTGATCCAGGCTGCTGAGGCCATGCTCAGAGAACAAGAAAACAACGGCGCAGTGCTAACTGGCGTATGAAACAGTCAACTGCAAAGCTATTCCATTTCCTCGCAGGGAGATTTGGCAGCCGGGTCCTTGAGTACCGGTCGATTCTCGTCCTGAGTACGCAACTGCTGCTGATTTTCGCGGCCAACCTGACGGCATTTGCGCTGCGATTCGATGCGAATCTTCCCCGCGCGTATCGGAAGATCATGTGGGATTTCATGCCTGCCGTGTTGTTGGTCTATGGTATCGGCTTGTGGGTGTTTGGGATTCAGCGAGGGCTCTGGAGATATGTTGACCTTCGCGATCTTTGGAGAATCCTGCTTGCCTCGGTGAGCAGCGCCGCGGTGTTTTATGGGCTGATCCATCAATTTGGCGGTGTGACGCAATATCCTCGATCCGTGATCATCCTGACGGGCCTATTGACGGCACTCTATTTGGCAGGCAGTCGATTGGCTGTGCGAGGGTTCCGGGAGTGGATTCAGGTATTTGATCCGAGTGCGCGACGTGTCTTGATCGTCGGTGCAGGGCATGCGGGCGAGCTCTTAGTCAGGGACATGCTGTATGATGCGAATTACCACTGCTATCCGGTGGGGTTCGTGGATGATGATCCGATCAAGCGCAAGATGAACATTCATGGAGTTCCTGTCGTAGGAGTCATTGCAGACATCAAGAGGGCCGCCGAACGGTTGAAGGTCGACGAGATCATTGTGGCTATCCCTTCCGGCTCCACAACGGTGAAACAGAAGATTCTTGCGGCGTCAGAAGGCTGTTCGGTGCCGATCAAGACGTTACCCGATGTCAAGCAATTGCTCGGTGATCCTGTCTCACTGCAACAGGTGCGACCAATGCGTGTCGACGATCTGCTCCAGCGTGAGCCGATTCGGACGGATTTCCAAGAGTTGTCTCCTCACATCAGTGGGAAAACGCTTCTAGTAACGGGAGCAGGAGGATCGATCGGATCAGAACTTTGCCGACAGATTGCTCAGCACAAGCCCAAGGCTTTGATCTTATTTGAGCGTTACGAAAATACGCTCCATTCGCTATTGCTGGAGTTACACACAGCCTTTCCAACGGTGAACATTCTCCCCATCATCGGAGATGTGACCGTGCCGGATCGTGTGGCGGAAGTGTTTCGCCAGACCTGCCCTGACATTGTGTTTCATGCCGCTGCGCACAAGCATGTTCCTCTGATGGAACTGAATCCGAAAGAAGCCATCCGCAACAATATTCTAGGCACCCGTATTGTTGCCGAGGCCGCTGTCAAGGCAGCCGTCGGCCGATTTGTCCTGATTTCCACAGACAAGGCTGTCAATCCTTCAAGTGTGATGGGTGTGACGAAGAGAATTGCCGAGCATATGATGCAGGAGTTCAATAGCCCCGGTCTCACAAAGTTCACGGTGGTGCGGTTCGGGAATGTGCTGGGCAGCAACGGGAGTGTGGTCCCGCTGTTTACGGAACAGATCCGCAAAGGAGGGCCGGTGACGGTCACCCACCCAGAGATCAAGCGGTTTTTCATGACCATTCCGGAAGCCGTGCAACTCGTACTCCAGGCGAGTGCGATGGGGCGGGGAGGGGAAGTCTTTGTCCTCGATATGGGAGAGCAGATCAAGGTGGCTGATTTGGCCAGGAACATGATCGTCTTGGCTGGACTGGTTCCAGGGAAAGACATTGACATTGTCTACACCGGCCTGCGGCCTGGAGAAAAGATGTACGAAGAACTCTTTGAGGAACAGGAACAAGTCGAACCCACAGCCCATGCGAAGATCAATCGAGCGAGTGGGGCTCCGGTTTCCGTCGGTGAACTGGATCAATGGCTGGAGATGTTGCAAACGAATCTCCCTCGTTGTGATGAAGATGAGCTCCTTCAAGATCTCAGGCGCCTGGTGCCGAGCTTTCAACCAGCCATCCCTCAGCGTGTGTCGTGATGAGGCAGTATGGCGCCTGCGTGCAATATGTGTGGTTTGATCCAGTGCGGTCCATAAGCGGGTTATAAAGAGATGAGCATCCTGGTCACCGGTGGAGCGGGGTTTATTGGGGCCAATTTTGTGCTCGACTGGTTGACACAGCATGATGAGTCTGTGGTCAATCTCGACAAGCTCACGTACGCAGGCAATCTGGAGAGTCTCGTTAGTCTCGAAAACGATGAGCGGCATATCTTTGTGCGAGGTGATATCGGCGATGTCGCGCTCGTCGATAAACTATTGAAGGAGCATGGTCCGCGAGCAGTCATTAATTTCGCCGCTGAAAGTCACGTTGATCGCTCCATTCATGGGCCCGGTGAGTTTATCCAGACGAACATCGTCGGTACCTTTCACTTGCTTGAATCGGTGCGTGCGTATTGGGATGCATTGGAAGGCGAAGCCAAACAGCGTTTCCGGTTTTTGCATGTCTCTACCGATGAGGTGTACGGCTCATTGACCCAAGATGCGCCGGCTTTCAGTGAAACGAATCGCTACGAGCCCAACAGCCCCTATTCGGCAAGCAAAGCAGCCAGCGATCATCTCGTCCGCGCCTATCACCAGACCTATGGCCTTCCGGTTCTGACCACCAATTGTTCGAATAATTATGGCCCCTACCAATTTCCCGAGAAACTCATTCCATTGATCATTCACAATGCATTGTCTGGCAAACCACTGCCTATTTATGGCGACGGCCAACAGGTCCGTGACTGGCTGTATGTCAAAGACCATTGCAGTGCCATCCGTCGGGTGCTCGAATCCGGGCGTGTGGGAGAGACCTATAATGTCGGTGGGAAGAACGAAAAGGCTAACCTCGATGTGGCGTATACGCTTTGCGATATCCTGGACGAACTTGCTTCACCGTCTGCACGACAGTTAGCGCTTACCAGTTATCGGTCTTTGATTATCTTCGTGAGAGATCGGCCAGGCCACGACCGTCGGTATGCGATTGATGCGAGCAAGCTTGAGAGCGAGCTGGGTTGGAAACCTCAGGAAACCTTTGCAAGCGGTGTTCGCAAGACGGTTATGTGGTACCTGGGGAACCAGAATTGGGTCGCTAATGTCACCAGTGGAGCATACCGTGACTGGCTTGATCGGCAATACCGGACCTGAGCGAAATGAAGATACTATTGACCGGAAAGTGTGGCCAAGTTGGTTTTGAATTGCAACGTGCGCTGGCTTGTCTCGGAGAAGTGTGTGCCGTAGATCAGGCTGATTGTGACTTGGCGGATGTTTCCGCTATTCGCGAATTGGTGCGAGTATCTAAGCCTGATGTGATCGTCAACCCTGCCGCGTATACTGCAGTTGACAAGGCTGAGTCTGAGCCAGATCTCGCCCATGCGGTTAATGCTGTGACTCCGGCCGTACTCGCAGAAGAAGCGAAAACTCTTGGCGCATGGATTGTGCATTACTCCACAGATTATGTCTTTGATGGGAGTAAGTTGGGTGCGTATGTGGAAGATGATGCCACGAATCCACAGAGTGTCTATGGACGAACCAAGAGAGCTGGTGAGATCGCACTGCAGTCAAGTGGGGTACGTCACCTGATTTTTCGGACGAGTTGGGTGGTAGGGGCCCATGGTCACAATTTTGCCAAAACCATTTTGCGCTTAGGTGCGGATCGAGAAAGCCTGAATGTCGTGGCCGACCAATATGGGGCGCCGACATCTGCAGCCTTACTGGCTGACGTGACGGCGCAGCTTATTCGGCAAAGGCAGTGCAAGGGGGAGGAGAGCTTTCCGTTTGGTTTGTATCATCTTGTGGCAGGAGGGGGAACAAATTGGTGTGACTATGCACGGTTTGTCGTATCGGAAGCCCGCACTCTCGGAAGGGCACTCAGGCTCTCGCCGGATTCCATTCATGCCATTACTTCTGCTGAATATCCGTTGCCTGCAACGCGACCAGCCAATTCCCGACTGGATACCAGGAAGCTGCGCAGTGAATTTGACCTCGAATTACCTGATTGGCAAAGTGGTGTTCGGCACGTCCTTCGACAGATTCTGGTGAACTAATGGGTACACGCAAAGGGATCATACTCGCTGGCGGTGCGGGGAGTCGCTTGCATCCGGCCACGTTAGCCATCAGCAAGCAGCTGCTGCCTGTGTTCGATAAGCCGATGATTTACTACCCACTTAGTACGTTGATGTTGGCGGGGATTCGAGATGTTCTCATCATTTCTACGACACAGGACACCCCTCGATTTGAAAAAATGTTGGGAAGCGGGAAGCAGTGGGGACTGAGCATTCGCTACGCAGTCCAGCCTTCGCCTGATGGTCTCGCACAGGCTTTTCTTATCGGTGAATCGTTCATCGGGAACGATCCTTCAGCGTTGGTGTTGGGGGACAACATCTTCTATGGTCATGATCTCAACAATCTGCTCGGGAATGCGATGGCTCATACCATGGGAGCGACAATCTTTGCCTACCATGTTCAAGATCCACAACGATACGGTGTGGTTGAGTTTGATGCAAAAGGCACAGTGCTCTCGCTGGAAGAAAAGCCAAAACAGGCGAAATCCAACTACGCCGTAACCGGTCTATATTTCTATGATCAGCAGGTAACGGATTTTGCCAAACGCTTGAAACCGTCGTCCCGTGGCGAGTTGGAAATTACCGATCTAAACCGCTTATATCTAGAGCGAGGCCAGTTGAATGTCGAAGTGATGGGCCGTGGCTATGCCTGGCTGGATACTGGTACGCATGAATCACTCCTCGATGCTAGTCAGTTCATTGCCACACTTGAAAATCGGCAGGGTCTAAAGGTGGCATGTCCTGAGGAAATCGCCTACAGGCAGCAGTGGATTGATGCCAGTCAACTAGAGAAACTCGCAGAGCCATTATTGAAGAACGGTTACGGGCAATATCTGTTACGGGTGCTCAAGGAAAAGCTTCTGTGAAAGAATAACACAAACGAGGTTGTTGCCGGTTGGTCAAGTTATTGTTTTGCAAAGTCCGATCTGTCAGGTATCATAACCCT
>NIUT01000184.1 GCA_002254365.1 Nitrospira sp. UW-LDO-01 | reverse complement strand
TTGATCTTCCCAATGAAATGATCTTCAAGGGGATCCGTGTGTATGGAATTACCGGACGGCGGTTGTTTGGGACCTGGTACCGGCTGGCCGGTCTCTTCAAAGCCGGCCTCAATATTCGGCCGGTCATCACCCATACGTTCCCACTGAAAGAGTTTGCGACCGGCTTTGACTTGATTCAGTCGGGACGATGCGGGAAAGTGGTGTTATTCCCATAGTAGGACTGAGGGAAAAGTAGGGGGCTCCACTCAGCCCTCATCTCTCAGTCCTGTTCTAATCATGGCCTACACATCGCTCAAATACGTTCTCGATACCCAACTCGCCGACATCCGCGCCAAAGGCCTGTATAAAGCCGAGCGGCGCATTCTGAGTCCTCAAGGTTCGGACATTCGGGTTTCTCTGGGCTCGGTGTTGAACCTCTGCGCCAACAATTATCTTGGCCTCGCAAATCATCCGGCGATCGTCCAGGCGGCGAAAACAGGGTTGGACACACATGGTTATGGCATGGCCTCGGTGCGGTTTATTTGCGGCACGCAAGATCTGCACAAGCAGCTGGAACAGGCCGTCAGTGCGTTCCTCGGTACTGAGGACACGATCCTCTATAGTTCCTGCTTCGATGCGAATGGCGGGCTCTTTGAAGTGTTGTTGGATGAGAAGGATGCGGTCATCAGCGACGCATTGAATCATGCGAGTCTGATCGATGGGATCCGCCTCTGTAAGGCTAAGCGATTTCGGTACGCCCATTCCGATATGGCAGATCTCGAAGCGCGACTTCGGGAAGCAGGTGACTGTCGCCTTCGACTCATCGTCACGGATGGCGTGTTTTCAATGGATGGTGACCTGGCCAAGCTGGATCGGATCGTGGAGCTGGCGGAACGGTATGACGCGGCTGTCATTGTCGATGACAGCCATGCCACTGGGGTGCTTGGTCCAAAGGGGAGGGGCACTCCGGCTCACTTTGGCGTGGCAGACCGCATCGAGATCATGACAAGCACTTTGGGCAAGACACTCGGGGGCGCGACGGGCGGCTTTACGTCAGGAAAAACAGAAATCGTTGAACTTCTCCGGCAACGGTCGAGGCCCTACTTGTTTTCGAACTCCCTTCCCCCACCTATTACAGCAGGGGCACTCTGTGCGCTTGGGCTCGTCGAGCAAGGCGATCATCTCCGGCAACAGCTGCGGGCCAACGCTGTGTTTTTTAGAGGTGAGTTGAGCAAGCTCGGCTTTCGGCTTGTTCCAGGCGAGCATCCCATTATCCCAGTGCTGCTGGGTGATGCCGTCCTTGCCACTTCAATGGCTGAGGCGCTGCTCAACGAAGGGGTCTATGTCGTCGGCTTCAGCTATCCCGTCGTGCCGCAAGGGCAGGCGAGGATCAGGACCCAAATGTCGGCAGCCCATACCAAGCCGCAGCTTCAACAGGCGGTGGCGGCGTTTTCCAAAGCGGGCCGCGCGCTCAGTATCATTCCATAGGTGTCCCCACCCGTATCCCTCCGAATTGACATTTCGCAGCCAGCTCAGTATTCTCTGGCACTTTATTATGTGAAGGAGTAGGGCTATGAAAGTTATTCTTCAAGAGACCCTGGAAGGGGTTGGGCATCTCGGCGATCTCATCAACGTCGCCGATGGGTTTGCGAGAAACTACTTGTTGCCGAGGCGTAAGGCCGTCGAAGCCGACAGCCGAAGCATGAAGGCGTTTGAGCATGTGAAACGGGTGGCGGCTGAGAAGGCGAAGAAAGAGAAGCTGGAGATCGAAGCCCATGCCAAGAAAGTGTCGGCGGTGTCGCTGACGATCGAGGCGCAGGTCGGCAAAGACGACAAGATGTTCGGCTCTGTTACCACCAAAGACATCGCTGAAGGACTGGCTGCGCAGGGTGTCACAGTGGATCGGCGGAAAATCCAATTGGCACACCCGATCAAGGAGCTGGGCACGGTGTCGGTACCCATTAAGATGCCCAGGGATGTGGTCGCGACCGTGACGGTTTGCGTGGTGAAGAAACAAGAGGCAGAAGAACCTTCCGCTTCATAACTGAGGGGTGATGACAGCATGATGCAGGACGCGATCGGCTCATTGGATGCACTAAAAGCGGTAGATCCCGAGGTCTATGCCGCGATTGAGTCTGAAGAGGTCCGGCAACGTGAAAAGTTGCTCCTGATTGCCTCGGAGAATTTCGCCAGCCCAGCGGTGCTTGCCGCCCAGGGCTCGTTGCTCACCAATAAATACGCCGAGGGGTACTCTGGAAAGCGGTATTACGGCGGTTGTCAGCATGCTGATGCCGTCGAAGACCTGGCTATTCAGCGATGCAAGCAGATCTTTGGTGCGGAACACGTCAATGTCCAGCCGCACTCCGGGTCGCAGGCCAACATGGCGGCCTATCTGTCGGTCTTAAAACCGGGCGATACGATTCTCGGAATGGATCTGGCTCAGGGCGGCCATTTGACGCATGGCAGCAAGGTCAATTTCTCCGGGATTCTCTTTCGGGTCTTCTCCTATGGCGTTGATCGCCAGACCGAAACCATCGACTATGACGCGGTGCAAAAGGTGGCTGAGGAATGCCGTCCGCGCATGATCGTGGTGGGGGCGAGCGCTTATGCGCGGATCCTCGATTTCCCGCGGTTTCAGCAGATTGCGAAATCAGTCGGCGCCTATTTGCTCGTCGATATCGCCCATATTGCCGGCCTCATCGCTGCGGGACTTCACCCGAACCCGGTTCCCTATGCGGACTTTGTGACCACAACGACCCATAAAACTCTGCGTGGCCCGCGTGGGGGTGTGACGATGTGCAAGGCCGAGTACGCCAAGGGGGTCGACAAGCTGGTGTTCCCTGGATTACAAGGCGGACCGCTCATGCATGTGATCGCGGCCAAAGCCGTTGCGTTTCAAGAGGCTCTCTCTCCAGGGTTCAAGCGCTATCAGCAACAGGTCCTGGCCAATGCCAAGGCCTTGGCGCAGGGGTTGGTGGAGCGTGGGTATAAGATCGTCTCCGGGGGGACTGATACCCATCTGATGCTTCTCAACTTGTCGAACAAGGATATTACGGGGAAAGATGCCGATGCGGCGCTTGATGCCGCGGGGATTATCGTCAACAAGAACGCTGTGCCGTACGATGAGAAGCCACCGGCCGTGGCCAGCGGAATTCGCCTTGGAACGCCGATCGTGTCGACGCGCGGCATGCGCGAGCCTGAGATGAAGCAGATCGTGGGGCTGGTCGACCGCGTGCTGCAACATCGGCAAGAGCCAGCGATGCTGGAAGAAGTACGGGCTGAGGCAAAGGCATTGAACAGTCGGTTCCCCTTCATCCATCAGTACTAACCAGCCACTAGCAAGGGGACAGGGTCGCCACCGGTGAAATGCCCGTTCTGCGATGAGCTCGAAGACAAGGTGGTTGACTCTCGTATGGCCAAAGAAGGCGAGGTCATCCGTCGCCGTCGCGAGTGCCTTGGGTGTAAGCGTCGTTATACCACCTACGAACGTGTCGAAGAGATTCTCCCGGTTGTCGTGAAAAAGGACGGACGGCGGGAATCGTTCGATCGCAATAAGATTCTCGTGGGCTTAAAGAAAGCCTGTGAAAAGCGGCCGATCAGCATCAGCACCATTGAGGCCGTGACCGACCGTATTGAAAAGCACATCCAAGAAATGGGCGAAACGGAGATCGAGAGCCGGATCGTCGGGGAAGAAGTGATGAAGGAACTGCACCAATTGGACCAGGTCGCCTACGTCCGATTTGCGTCCGTGTATCGGGAGTTCAAGGACATCGACCAATTCTTGGATGAGTTGAAGACCTTGGCGCAGGAGCGTAATGAGCCCTGACCTCCGACCGTTGTCGATCCTTTCTCTTCCCAGAGTGGTTCCGTCTCGGTCGTTTCATGTCCCACACGGTGACAAGAGGGGTGATTCGAGTACGAGCCGGATAGTGAAACCCTGGCTCTCCTGCATGGGTCAGGCTTCCATCAGCCGGGTAGGATACGGCGAGGAGTCCACCTCACTTCTTTGCCGATTGGGGCCCGGCGGAACGGCTCTGCTGAACATCCTGTAGAGCAGTGGATCACACACAAGATCATGCAGTCACGCGTCTCTGAGCAGCGTCCACACTGCTTTGTTGGAATCTCCTAGAACCTCGATGCCGACGATCAAGCCTCCATCTCAGCGTGGGAAACGAAACGCATCGGTGTCTGCGGCAACCAGCGTCGCCATCATCGGTGCTGGTCGCGGAGGCACTGCGCTGATCGAGATCTTTGCGAACGACCCGTTGGTGCAGATCGTCGGGGTTGCGGAGGTCAATCCAGGTGCGCCGGGACTTGAGTTGGCCACGCAGTTGAAGATCCCGGTCACTCACGACTATCAACAGCTGCTCACGATGGAGCGTGTCGATCTAATCATCGATGTGTCGGGAGACCCGGACGTTTGGCAATTTCTCCAAGATTTTCATCGAATGGGCGTGACCGTCATTGGAGGAGCTAGCGCCAAGTTCATGTGGGAGTTGATCGGAGCCAGAATTCGCGCGACGGCGGAGATCGAAAAAACGTTGAATAAGTATCAATCTCTCTACCGATTGTACGTGAAGGAAACCGGCGCAGCGGTGACGGACGAACGGACCAGAATCGCTTGTGAGATTCATGATGGGTTCGTGCAGATCTTGGCTGGGGTGAACTTCAAGCTGGATCTGTGTCAGCAGCTCATTCGGAAGAATCCACGGGCAAGTTTGGCCACGCTCAAGGAGAGTAAGGCTCAACTAAAACTGGCGATTCAAGAGGCCCGGCAGGTCATCTTCAATTTGCGTCCTCTGCATTATGACAAGATGGAATTGATTTCAGCGCTGACCAACTACTTCAAGTCCTATCAGACTCAGACGCACATCACCACCAAGTTTACCTTCTCCGGGGACGAACAGATTCTGTTTCCTCGAACGAAGATGTTTCTCTTTCGCATCATCCAAGAGGCCTTGGGCAATGTTGAAAAACATGCCAAGGCAGACCGTGTGACGATTAAGCTGGATATCCACATCGATCTCTTGCGGGTGACCATCACCGATAATGGAGTTGGGTTCGATATGGAGACCGTATTGCGGGATCCTGAAAAATGGGACCATTTTGGGATTAAGGGAATCTTGGAACGATCGCGATTGGTCGGAGGGGAGGGGCGAGTCGAATCCAAGCCGGGGAAAGGTACACGCATCGTCGTCGAAGTGCCGTTGGGCCAGAAGGAGGAACGACAGCATGGAAAAGATTAAGGTCCTCATCGCCGACGACCATCGGGTCGTCCGAGAAGGGTTGGCCGCCATCCTCAAGACAAAGGAAGATATTCATGTCATCGGGGAGGCGCAGGATGGGATGGAAGCGGTGGAGAAAGCTCGCGCCTTGCTTCCTGACGTGATTCTGATGGACGTCAGTATGCCACGGATGGGCGGCGTCGAGGCGACCAGACAGATCAAGCGTGAATTCCCACACATCGGCGTGGTGGCGTTGACCATGTATGAGGAACAGCAATACATCTTTGACCTGGTCCGAGCGGGTGCGACAGGGTACTTGCTGAAAGATTCCGAATCGTCGCAGATTGTGGCGGCCATTCGTGCGATCTCTCGCGGAGAATCATTGATCCACCCATCGGTCGCCAGCAAAATCCTGGCCGAGTTTTCGCTCATGGCGCAGAAAAAAGGGAAAAAGTCGGCATGGGCCGAACATGATTTGACGGAGCGGGAAATTACCGTGTTGCGGCTGGTCGCTGATGGAAAGACCAACAAAGAAATCGCCAATAGTTTGGACCTCAGTGAAAAGACGGTCAAGAATCACGTCAGGAATATTTTTCACAAGTTACAAGTCTACGACCGCACCCAGGCGGCCATTCTCGCCATCCGCAAAGGACTGATCGAGCTGGACCCAAAACGATAGATCTCTGCTGCCAACATATTGGTCGCTTACCCCCTTTTGTTCGGCGGCATGTTGCGCTTTCAATGAGAGTTGCGAGCGGGTGGCATGCGCCGCAATTAAGACCGGAGACAGGCTCCAAGCCCGGAAAGAAACGAAGCGTTTCGCGGGCGAGATGACCCGCTAGAGCCCTCGAATAACAGTGACGTTGTAGGTTGTGCTGCTCACTCCGTCTTGCGCGATGACGGCTATTCCAACGGGTGGGTTTGGTCCCAGCCCCGGCGAGATGATCACCTGGCCGGTTGGGGTTCCTGCCGTGGCAATCACCGATCCCAACGCCGACATTGTGGCATTCGAATCAGATTTCGTTGCCGTGATGGTGACATCGGGGACGAGGAGGCCGACCTTCACCGTATAGTTCTCTGTGTCGGGTGCAAAGGGCGGATCCAAAGACCCCGTGGTTACCTGTAACACCGACAGAAAACTGTCATTGGAGAAAAGTCGGTTGATAGTGAGGGAGTAGGTCTTAGGAATTCCACTGGGTGCTGTGACACTAATCGACACGGGTGTGCTGGTCCCAGGCCCACCGAGTGGAATGGTGGCTTGGCCGCTCGTTTGCCCGGTTCCGGCGAGCACGGAACCGGACATGACCGCATCTGGATCAGATTTGGTCGCGGAAAGGGTGACTTCGGTGACGTCGGTGGTCACGTTCACTGTATAGGTCGTTATTCCGGGAG
>NIUT01000183.1 GCA_002254365.1 Nitrospira sp. UW-LDO-01 | reverse complement strand
CGCCGTACATGTCGAGCGTCGCGCGCGGCTCTTTGCGCACATCGAGCGCGTCGCGGAGTTGGTCGCTTTGCAGCATCGCGTAGTGGGCTTACAGAGTTTCATAGATCCTTGGATATTCTTCAGTTTGCAAGGCCCTCATTACAAATAGTCAGTCATAGTCTTGCTTATGTGATCTCTGAAACTGATCAAGTTAGAACTGTTAAGACCTCTTTGGAGTTACTTGGTCCTATTCGAATTGCCAAGGAAGAGGTTGAGGGAAGACTTTCTCAGCTGACTAAAATTAGCGACCGTGTTGACCACGCTAGTTGTCGCCGTCTTTTGATAGGATTGCAATATCTGCGTAGAGGTTTGACAGAGTCCGCTCCTCAAGGACAGTTCCTAAATTATCCCGGATTCCGCAGTAGAGATGGGTTAGGGGGACGCCCCGGTCCTCTGGAGCATCGGACTAACGGTGGGCCCGGTCGCATTCGGGGCGCGAGTGGAAGCATGATCCACGTCATCAGCCTCGCTCAGATCCCAGTCCAACTGCGCCGCAATCGGCAACCCCTCCGAAAGCGTCCGGAGCCGTTCGAGAAACTCGGCCCGCTCCTCTGGAGGCACGGCGAATCGGACCCGCAGTCGTCGAGCTTGGGGAATCAGATCGGCTCCGACCAGAAAGACCAGATCCCGTATCGCCCGCAGCCGCCGTTCAAACCAACACACGGGCAGGACCGTCTCCCGGAACCCCATCAGCAAGTTGTAGAGGACGCAGCCCGTTCGGAATGCGGCATCGGTTGCGTCAAAGGACTGGAGACAGAAGGTGTCCAGGCTCAGATCTTCTTTCAGCTCCTTGATCCGATTCTCACTGTCCGCCCGTCCCGCGTACATCCGGGTGACCAGTTCGGCGGCAAACGGCACACTGGTGACCAAGACGCGATAGGTGTAGCCCGGACACTCGATCAGCCGCCGTCCGCTGGCGTCGGGCCGCTCCGTCAGAGTCTGGCGTAAACAGACGAACCGCCGTACTTGCCCGTGCCACGCTGGCAAGGAGACCATCTTGTCGGCAACGGCAACCCCTCGTGCGACAGATCGCCAGTCGGCCTCTGGAATGCGATGGATCACCAGTTTCCGCACGAGTGGGGTGAGCCGTGCCACGATGATGTACGGGAGCTCCCGCGCGTCCAAGCCCGCCAGGAATGCCGTCACAAAGAACCCCGAGTCCGCTCGCACGAGGCCGATCTGATGCCCCGGCGGCAGCATCGTCAGCGCTTGCGCCAGAAACTCCCGCGCACCGTTGGCCGTCCCGGCATGACCGGCCCGGAGCGTGGCCCACAACAGTCGGCGGCGCTCGCTTAACCACGCGACCAACGGATGATGGGAGGGCCGGCCGTGTTTGATCGGATTGTGCCCCTTCAGACTCCCAGCCTGCTCGCCATACCGACAGAAGACGGTCGAGTCCAAATCCAGCGTATGGCCCAGCACAATCGGCCGCATCGCCCCCAACGACATCCGCATCAGCGCTTCCGTTACCTCAGTGGTCCGTCGGTACGTGAAGCTCTGAAAGAACCGTCGCAGCGTATCGGGTGAGGGAAACCGAGGCAGGCCCAGCAGTCGAGGTAATAGTGGATCACGGCGATAACGAGTCATGTGCTCGAACCGTTCGGCGCCCAAGGCAAGCCCATACCACCAGGCCAGCAGCACGTCCACGGCAGGAATCTGATTGTTGGAGGTCTTCGTGAACGGGACGAGCCACGGAGTCAGTGTCGCGCGCAGCCCGATGAGCTCGAAGTACAGCCGAAGCAGAATAGCCCCGGCCCAGACCGTGATCGGATGGTCCGTAAATGTGAAGCGAATCTTCGGGTAGAGCGGTGACGTGAGAGCCTGACGGGGGCGCATGCCAAACCTCCTATCCCTCCAGGAGAATTTGGCCACCTACTCTACATCAAAACCAATCAACTGCGGAATCCGGGATGAGTTGGCAACTGTGGCACGGAGCCAAGGCTGCCCGCCTAATTTCTGCGAAGGCTTGCCTGGCGCCCATGACTCTTCAGCTTATTGGTGGCAGTCACAAGTTGCTTCTTCGTGGTCGGTCTGGAGGGAGGTGAGCCAGGATGTTCTTCGCCATAATGTTGCTCAAAGTCCAGTCTCTGAACCTCCCACACCTGGCGATGCCAGGGCGAAGGGATCTGTCAGGAGGTTATTTTTGGTGTGGACTGTAGTATCCGTGAGCGGTCACCGGTTGACGACTCAGAAGCGCGGCGGGTAGGGTCGGCTCAGGATGGAGAGTCCGGCAAGGTTAGATATCGTACAGGCGCTGGGGGAGCGGACGGTGTAGGGCGGAAATGCTATTGCTGTTGAATATGACTGACGCAGCAATTTCTGTTGCAACTGAGGCATCTGTAGTGGACAGAAAGAGTCGACCGGTATAGATACAACCTCAGCATGGCTACCCGTCGATCATCCTGGTTCCCCCCCGCTGTCTCGTGCCTGATGCTTCTTGTGTATTTAGGGTTGGTTGTGCTCGCCTCCGGCTGCGCCTCGATGTCCATCCTGCCGTCGGGTGCCCATCAGCATTCCCAAGACAGTACGCAGTCTTCTCTCTGTGCCTGGTCCTGCCAGATCGTGTCACAAAGTGGGTTGGTGGCATCAGCTCCCACGGCGGGCGTTCGTCTTGTTGCAATCTCTCTGACACCCTCTCTTGACCATCTACACACCGTATCTTATCCCACGCCGCACCCCTCCCGTGCTCCGCCAGTCTTTACCTTCGGATAATTCAGGCAGAACACGCTCCTTAATTCGAGTCCTTGACGACAATCGTTCCTGATGGGGGTTGTCTTGGAACGCATTCTGTCTGAGTCATCCGGATCGGTCCGCCTGCGATTTCGAACGGCAGTTGACGTTCTGAACGGTGGGGACACGCCACTCTCGGACTGATGGGAGGGCGAGGCGTTGCACTCCCATTCGAAGCTGCGCGCTGGTCCTCTTCTCGAGAGGATGGAGAGATAGTTTGCGTCAATAGTGTGTCGTGGAGCAATCAATTACTGTTGAGTTCTGTTGTCCGGGTCGAGCTGCACCCTCACTCGGACCGACCCGGGGCGCGGGTGTCACCTCCGTCGACCTCCGCCCCGGCTCCTTTCTCGCAAAATGGCAGGATGAGTGAGGATATAGCAGGAGTAATCAGATGGGCAGGGCGAACTGTGGTAGGCGAGAGCGGACAGCTGCCATGGAGTGAGAGGTCATAAAAGAAACAGGTCAGGCAGGTGAGCACCCTTCTCCAGACCTGCCTGGGGAGTCGGAAGTGACCTCCTGTCGACTTCGGGGTCCTTCGGGGGCAGTGGCGCATAGGTTCGAGAGACAGGGTGTCCATCCTCTCCACTCGTTTATTTCACCACTCCATTGCCTATCGACCATTCTCAATACAACTGATTGGGTCGGAGGTGTATACTCAACGTCGATAGTACGAGCTGATTTCAATCAACTAGCCCTATGAGGAGGTCGTATGAACAGGATGAAAGCCGCTGTTGTCACAGTGTCAGTATGTGGATTACTTGCAGGGGGATTCGCAAGTTCAGCGTTGGCGGGTGAAGGCGGGCATGTGAAGGAAGTGATCAAGCACGCCAAGGAGGGAATTGCACACGAAAAGGAAGCGATCAAACATCTGGAAGAGGCCATTCAGGGCAGTGACAATCCCCACGCCAAGGAAGCGCTTGAGCATGCGAAGGAATCGATGAAACATGCCGAGGAATCGCTGGCACATGCCGAAGAGGCCCACCATCCGGCAAAAAAGAAGTAGGCTGACGAACACGTCGCCTCACGGAGCATGAAGCCGTACTAAAAAGTGGTTTCATGCTCCGCGCTTGGATCCGAATCCGTCCCTTCTTCCGTGAGCGGCTGCATCGTTTATCTCTTCTTGAGATACGAGCGAGCCAGCGCATCCTTGATCGTGTTTCGGATGTGATTCCGCCCCGCTTCGATGTTCTCCCGCATCGCCTCGCGTGCACCTACCGCGTCCTTCGTCAGAATCCGATTCAGAATCTCCAGATGTTGACGGCATGTTCTCTCGGCGCGTTCCGGGTTTTCAAAATCCAGCAAGCGAAACAGCGTCAAGCGCTCATTGATGGTTCGAAGACTCCGAAGCAGGAACGTGTTCCCTAGAACTCGGGCGAGGGTGTCGTGAAAGAGGGTGTCGAGGATCGCGAATTCTTCTGGTTTCTTCGAGGGTTCCTTCAGGAGCTCAGCCCATGTGCACTGAAGGTCATCAAGATCAGCCTGGTGTTGTGAGAGCGTAGCCTGAGCGGCCAAACGTTCAACGGTATAGAGTTCTAGTGCCTGGCGCACTTCGTAGAGCTCTTCAATTTCCTCGGTCGTGTACTGCTTGACGACATAGCTTCGGTTGGGCAGTTTTCTGATGAAGCCATATGAGGTCAAGACGCGTAGTGCCTCCCGAATCGGACTGCGGCTCATCCCAAACCGTTTGCACAATCCATCTTCAGTCAACCGATGTTCCGGCGGGTAGTGCCAGTGGACGATCTCTTCCTTCAGTGTCGCCACGACCGCCGAGCTGAGGTTTGACGAGGCAGGTTTCTCAGGTGTGTCCTTCCGGCGGACCATCTTCTTCATGTGTGTGTCTCCATTAGTAGACTAGCGTTGTATACCGTCATCTTTAGCGCGATGAGTAGATGGCGCAGGGTGACGCCATCACGACGATCCGATCGTCTTTCTCAGGTTTACCAATAATACGGCCAGGGGTGCCAATAAGGAGACCAGTAGGGGCCCCAAGAGGGGCCGGGGCCGAGAGGTCGGCGGATGCGTGGAACCTCCTCTTGTTCGCTCCACACACGCAAACTGGTCACATGCATGAGCGGATAGCTGTACTCCATTTCATCGAGCGGTAGGGTGATGGAACCGGCCATTTCACCCGTTACGGTGATGAACGTACCAGCAGGGATGGTTGCGGGGTCAAGGAACTCCTTCCGCAATGCGACGAACCGGCCTTGGGACGTGCTAAGGTCCGTGGTCGGTTGAAGGGAGTCGGCCAAGGGCAACTGAAGGATTTCAATTCTGGTTCCTTCTTTAAGTCGGCGCGCTCCCAGCACTTTGCCGCCGAACGTCACGGGCTGTCCGTTGTAGGACTCAGGTGTTGCTTTCACCTGCCCAAAGGTCAACGGAGGCGCGCCGGACGAGAGCGTCTCTGTATGATCGCCGGTGAAGGCACAGCCGGAGATCATGATGGCGGAAGAGAGGCTTGTAGCAAGAAGTCGGCCCATGGACGCAATTATAACAAAGCGCACATGGGCTCTCCATCCGTTATAATAGCCCTCTCCCAGTTAATCTGAGAAAGGAGTCGGACATGAAGAATCAGTCGAGGTCGAGGTGGACGGCAGCGGTTTGGACGATGGGGGTGGTGGGACTGCTGCTTGCTCCAGTCGTGGCACAGGCAACCAAGCCGGAGCTGAAGGGGAAATTCGAGATTCTCAAGGATGAGACGTCCACCCATCAACCGGGAAAAGTCAAAGTCATCGAGTTTGCGGATTTCTATTGTCCGCATTGTCACCACTTCGAAGAGACAGGGGTTCCTCTGCTGGTGAAAGAGTTCGGGAATCGGGTTGAAGTGACGATGGTCGGTTTTCCGGTTATCCATGGGAAGTTGCCGACTCCCTTTGATATGTACGAGCAGGCCAAGATGATGGGGAAAGGCGATCAGATGAAGGCCGTCTTGTTTCGTACCATTCACAAGGAAAAACTCGATGGGGTGTTGGATCGCTCGATTCGCTCATTGCTGATCAAGGAGGTCGGCTTGGATGTGGCGGCGTTCGAGGCTGGGATGGAAAGTGGAAAACCGGCCAAGCTGTTCGAAGAGGGCCGTCGCTGGGGTGAACGGATCAAGGTGTCTTCCACTCCCTCCATTCTGATTGATGGGAACATTAAGGTCGATGGCGTCAACATGACGCCGGAGAACGTGCTCACCATCATCCGAAGTATTCTTGAGGCCGATGCGAAAAAGTAATCGGTGACGATTTGGTGATGGCGGAGGCTAAGGCACAGGGCATTATTCAACGCCTTCTGGAGGATGAATCGGCTCTGAGGAAGTTTGTTCGCCGTCGGGTCGGCGAAGAAGCCCTCGTGGACGATATTCTTCAGCAAAGCTTCGCTCGAGCAGTTGCCTCCGCTCACTCGTTGCACAATGACGAAAGTGTACTTGCCTGGTTCTACCGCATCCTCCGTCATGCCATAGCCGATTATTATCGTGCACAGGGAGCTGAGGCTCGCCGCAATCAAGCCTTCCTGGAGGAATCGACCATTTCCGGCATCCTCCAGGAACCATCCTTGGATGAGGTTCAGGCTACCGCATGTGCCTGCCTTCACGATCTCATTCCGAGTCTCCGTGGAAACTACGCGGACCTCATCAAACGCATCGATCTTGGTGGGGAATCGCCAGAACAGGTTGCAAAAGAACTCAAGATATCTCGGAACAATCTAACGGTTCGCTTGCACCGAGCCCGTCAATCCTTGCGGGCTTCTCTCGAAGACGCCTGCGGGATCTGCAGTAAGCACGGATGCCTCAACTGCGCCTGTGGATAACAGGTTGCCTCGTTTCTACACCTCGCATCGGTCTCGGTGGTTGTTCTTGTGTTTTCGCCCCATCAGTGTGTGTC
>NIUT01000182.1 GCA_002254365.1 Nitrospira sp. UW-LDO-01 | reverse complement strand
CTCCCATGATCAACACCACCAGCCCCCACCAGCCGGCAAGACCCCAAACCCATGTTCGAGCTCGAGCACCCACCTGCCTGTGAACCACAAAGGGACGCTCCATTCCGTCACGGCACCATCACCACATCGCCGCGCTGTAGGACGATGTTCTGTTGTAACTCTTTCCCTTTTCTGGCATCGCCATACCGGAACGGGAACACCAGCTCCTCGCTCCCTTGCTGCCGACGAATGATCTTGATGTCATTCTCCGCGGCATAGGGGGTGAGCCCCCCAGCCATGCTCAGCGCCTGCAGGACATCGGTATGATGGCCTGCTTGATACTCTCCCGGTTTGAGCACGCGTCCCAACACATAAATGCGGTAACTCTGCACCTTGAGCACCGTCACCGTCACATTTGGCGTCGGCAGATATTTCATCAGCCGCTTCGTAACGTCCAAACGCACGTCCTCGGCTGTTCTTCCTGCGGCCACGACCTCCCCAATCAAGGGGAACGTGATCATCCCATCAGGTCTCACCACCATCTCTTGCGTCAATTGTTCATCCTTCCACACTGCGACCTTCAGTACATCTTCCGGGCCAAGGAGGTAAGACGGCTCTGCATTCATTGGTTCCCCGCTGATCGGCTCCGCTGCGAGGGCCGTCATCGGACTCACGGTCCAAAGAAAGAAACTCCCGATGAGCACCGCCAGCCGCTTCCACCAAATGTAGGACTTTTCTTCTCGACGCGTTTTCATCAAGAGACCTCTCCAAGCAACGTCTTCGCCGTATCGGTCCACTCAAACACCGTGCTGGACGCCAGCGCCTTCTTGAGATGCGTGACAGCTTCGGCACGCTGTCCGGCTTTCGCATAGGCGGAACCGAGGTGGTAATTGAGAATCGGATGTTCAGGAACCAGCGTCGTAGCCTTCTGGAGGATACGAACCGCATCGGCTCCGTTCCCGGACTTATAGTAGGCCCATCCCAGCGTATCGAGGAGGTAGGGATTCGGTTTCTGCGACTCGAATCCACGACTCAACACCAACGCACGCTCCAAGCTCTGCGCATCACCCTTGTGATCGACCAGAGCGACGGCAAGATTGTTCGCCGCCAGGAGCGATCCGGGAGCATGCTTCAACACGGTCTCATATTGAGCAATGGCTTCATCGTGACGACGTTGCGCCGTAAGGCTTAAGGCCAACATCAATCGCAGCTGCTCATGTTTGGGATTAGCTTCCAGCCCTTTCAATAGCGCCGCATCGCCCTCACTCACCTGCTTTTGACTGAATCGAGCCCGAGCCAGGTGGACCCATGGAGTCGTCCACTTGGGATTGAGACGGGTCGCGGATTCAAAGTGCGCCACCGCTGACGCCGGATCTCCCTTTGTCAGCAACAGTTCACCGAGGAAGCCGTCGGCGTACGGATGGTCCGGGAACTTAGTCAATAGACCCTCCAACCGTTTCTGCGCATGCGCCGGCCGACCGCGGCGCATATCCAACTGCACCAGCGCCAGCAGCGGTTCAGGTGCCGTCGGATGTTGCTGAGCCGCCTTGGTATAGGCACTCTCCGCAGCATCCCACTGCTGCTGCCCGAGTGCGACGTGTCCCTCGGCCAAGCTGGCGAGCGCTTCATTCGCCCCGGCCTTACGCAACTGCTTCAAAGTATCCTGACTCTTTCCCCAATCCTTCCCTTGCAACTGCAATTGAAACTGCATCCCGAGCAGCCCCACATTGTTGGGATCTTGAGCGATCAACAGATCCAGCCGCTGCTTGGCTTCCTTGAGCTGGCCGGCTGCAGCGTCTAACCCCACCAACAAGGTATGCGCCTCCGTCATCGAAGGCTTCAAGGCAACCGCCCGATCCAGGCTCTCGCGAGCCAGCGACTGCTCACCGGTGAGCAGATAGGCTCTCGCCAGCAGCACATGGCCCTCCACTAATTCCGGCTGATCCTTCAGAATGGACCGAAAATCGAGAACTGCGTCCTGGCCCTTGCCGCGCTTGAGGGCCATCTGTCCGCGCAACATCAGGGCTTCCGTGGAGCGGGGGTTGTCTTTCAAGACCGCCTCGATCTGTCGCTCGGCGTCTTCAGTCTTTCCCGCCCCCCAATCCATCCCCGCCAACTTCACCTGAGCTTCCGACGCTTCCGGTTTGCCGGCGAACTCTCTCTGAATGTCGCGATACACCTCACGCGCCTTGTCACCCCGCTTGGTCGATTCGTAGAGACGCCCAAGCGCGAACCACAGTTTCCCGGCATGCGGCAGCTCTTTCTTCGCTTGCAGGAGGGCTGCTTCAGCCTGTTCGACGCCGCGACGACGGGCGATGTAATCCACCTGTGCCATCCGTCGCTGTTCATCCTCCGGATTCAGTCGAATGGCTTCCTGCAGAATCGCCTCGGCCTTGTCGTACTGCTGCTGTTGGTCATAAAACGCCACTTGCCGCAGTCGGTGACTGAGGATCGTCGGTTCCAGTTTGGCGATCTGTTCAAACGTCGACTCGGCATCCGCGGTCTTCCCCAACTTCATCGATGTGGTCGCCACGGCATCGAGCAATTCGAGGTTGCTCGGATTCGAGCTGAGCGCACGGCGTAGATGGGGCATCGCTTCCGCCGGACGTTGAGTCGAGGTGTAGAGCGAGGCCATGAGGAGGACCGCATCGATTTCTGTCGGAGCGTCGGTGACGAGCTGTTCGGCCTGCGTCACGGCCCCGTTCAGGTTTCCCCCTAAAGCCACGATCGCGATCTTGATGGCTCGAGCCTGGACATGCTCCGGTCGGCCGGCGAGCAGTTGGTCTGCAAGTTTTCCCGCCTGTTCGAGCGCACGAAACTCAAGGTAGTACTTCGCGAGCTTGACCATCGCGCGGTCATGCCCCGGACTCAATTCGATCACCTGTTGATACGCTCCGGCGGCATTGCGATAATTACGCTCTTTCTCTTCCACTTGCGCATAGAGCAAATAGGCCTCGACATCCTTGGGATCGATTTGCAGCACATTCCTGAGCTCAACCCGCGCCTTCGCATAATCTCCTTGCTGAAAATATTCCTGCGCGCGAAGGCGGTATTTCTCCTTGCGCTCTTCCGGCCCGCCACAGGCGACCATGCCGCCCAACAGAAGTGCCACCATCCACAGCACCGCATATCGCTTCATCACCGTACCCCCTCCTCCCATCATGATCACCAGGCTCGCCACATGATTCCGGCCAATATCACCAGGGAAACCAGTCCCAGGCGTATGGCCGCCGACGACCGCAGATACAGCAGCAACTCAAATGCGAAGAACAACACGACGGCTTTCGCCATGAGCGGACCGACGGACACATCGCCGATGGTCATCTCCGGCAGAAACGGCATCGCCACAGCCAACAATCCGATCAAGTGGTCGAGCGGAGTGGTTTCAAATTGGCCGTCCCCCGCCCAGCGAATGGCAAGAAAAACCAGTACTCCCAAGATCACCATCGCCATATTCGTCGGCGTCAACAACGTCGTGACGCTTGTACGTGGGAATGCCTCTCCGTAATACAGAAGGCACATGGACCCGATGTAGAGCACCGCGCGCACCACCCACGCGATTGCGGAACGAGTCAGCAGTGCCCCGATCACGACGACCGCCAAACCGGCTGCAATCATTCCTCCCTCGGAAGGAATGTTTTGGGGAACTGTCACCGCCCAGGCCAGGTAGCAGGGAACGGTCACGTACAGCAGATTGAGCGGCCACTCACGTTTGGACTGACTCCTCGACACGTTGTGTATGATCACTCGAGGTGACTGGGGCGACGACGATGCACGCGGCGCTTTTATCCGTCCAGGCGGCTGGGCAAAGACGAACAGGACGGCACCCGCAAACGCAAGATACATCGCTAGGAGCAACACATCGGACTGCCATCGCAGAAAATACGCGCAGCTCACCATGAGACCATGCACGAGATAAATGGTCGTGACCGCTTGACCATGATTCAGGCCAAAAGACAGAAGCCGATGATGGATATGGTTTCGATCGCCGACAAACGGGGACCGTCCTTCCAGCACCCGCTGCCCCATGACGCCGATCATATCGAGCAACGGAACTCCCCAAATGAACAGAACCAGCAAGGGGCTGTAGGCCGCGCGGTGGGCATCGATCAGCATGAGCGCGGCGACGGCCAGATAGTAGCCAAGAAATTGACTGCCTGCGTCGCCCATGAAGACGCGCGCGGGGTACGTGTTGAATCGAAGAAAACCCAGCAAGCCCCCAAGAATGGACACGATCAAGAGAATGAGCAGCGGCTCGTTGACCTGATACGCTAGGTAGGCCAACCCGATGAAACTGATAAGCGACAACCCTCCGGCCAACCCATCCAGGCCATCGGAGAGATTGACGGCATTCGTCACCGCAACGATGACGAGCAAAGTCAGCGGGAGAGCCACCCAGGCGGGAAGCATCACCTCATCAAAGAATGGGACCGAAGACAAGTGGACACCGGCGATGCCTATGGCGACCAAGGCAGCCAGTACTTGTCCGGCGAACTTGATTCGATAATGCAGATCGGCCCGATCGTCCCATATCCCGAAGAACAGGATGACGGCACCGCCCAGGAGACTGGAAAGGAGAAACGAATCTTTCGGAGCCCAGACCAGTACCGCGATGAACGTCGCAAAGGCAAAAGCGATTCCTCCCACCTTGGCCATGGGCTCAGCATGCACATGCCGCTCTCGCGGTGAATCGATGAAGCTCAGGCGGCTTGCCGACGTGGACAAGACCGGGATGAGCGCCATGCAGATGACGAGAGACCCGATAAAGCTTAGGAACAATGCCGAACCCATGCCTCAATCACCTCAATCGGGAACGTATCGACCCAACAACGGCGTGACCAAGCCGACCATCGTCTGGAGCCGTTCGTCGACGATGGCTTCGGTTTCTCCGGGATGTACGGACGAGGACAACCGCACGAGTGCTCCATCGGCGCGATGCCTGGTCAAGGAATCCCAAAAGAGGAAAAACTTCACGAGATATTCGCTCGTAATCCAGCGATCGCGCTGCTTGAACCAGTAATAGACGATCTGCTTATACCCATCTTTCTGCACGACGACGCGATTGATCTCTTGGCCCGGCTTGATCTCCGACACATGCTCCATCCGCGTCGGTTCGAAGGACGTGATTTCCCATCCGCCCCCCGGAATGCATTGTTTCGGTGAATGCGAAGAACGACCTTTCTTCGGAGAGAGGTAGTACGCCACGTACACATTGACCGGGCGGCGATCGGCTGCCGTGTAATCCGCCATCACATAATCGTCCAACGCCAACGCATCGAGATATTGTCGTTCCATCGGAGCCGTGACTCCCGTCCACCCTCCAAGCCGCAAAGGAAAATCAACCAACTGTTGCCGACTCGGTGGAGGAGGAAACTCCTCGGGATTGATGGTGGGGGCGGCGACGATCGCCACAGCAAGCAACCCGCTCGCGACGACCAGAGGCGGAAAAGAAATTGCCGCAGCCGGTTGAGTGATGGCGGGAGGCATGGCACCGCCCGCGGCCGGCAGACCGATCAAATCGGCGAACGAACGGCGAGGTCCGGCCGAACCGACTCTCGCGAGGACCCACATTTCACCACACAGCAAGGCAAGACTCGCCACAAAGAAAATCCACCCTTCAAAGAAATGGGTAAATCCTTCGGCTGCTGCTTGCCCGTAGAATCCCACCAGGATACCGATGACACCGATTCGAAAGCCGTTCAGCAGAATCGAGATCGGTATGCTGGACAAGACGAGCACGGCGCGCTTCCAAAACGATTCACGATAGAGATAGGCCATGAGCAACGTTAGCGCCATGAGCGGAAAGAGATACCGAAGACCACTGCAAGCCTCGACGACTTGTAGCTGCGTCGGCCCAAGATCGATCACGTTCCCTTCCCGGTAGGCTGTCACCCCGATCGCATGAAGAAACCCGACACCCAGGGTCGACGACCACAGTTGAAGTTTGCTCGATAACTCATATTGCAGAAAGACCGGGAGCGGAACGGCTGCAAGCAAATACAACAAAGGAAAGGTGATCTGGCGAATGCCGGCTAGGCCGATCGCACAGGCCAGCAATCCGACGATCACCATCCAGAGCGAGAGATGTACGACGGCATGCATGGCGGCAAACTGACCGACCGCATACACGCACAACCCGATACCCACGATCGACAATCCCCACCATGAACCTCGATGCTCAATGACATGGAGTGTCGGCCAACGCAGCCATATCATGTACAGCACGATCAACGGAATAAACGGTCCATGGCTATTGTTATCTTCCAACCATGACTCCCCCAAGAATCGCAGGCTGTCCGCGTAGAGATAGCCGAGGACCGTCATGATCACGGCGAGAATCACCCATGACAATGAGGCGTTGTTCCGCATGGACGAGTGAAGCAAAGGCGGTCCGGAGGGGGACGGCAGCGACTGTCCTAACACCGTAGTAGGTTGAGTACTCATGACAGCTCCTCAGTGGCGACGAGGCAGCAGTGTACCGTTCACTGATCGGTCGTGGGCCACGTCAATCTCAAGTTTGTGTTAACTGATCGTTAAAATAGGCGGGACTTTGAATACGGTAGTGATCGGCTGACGGCGAGAAGCACCTTGCTTACAGCAACTCCGCGAGACCAAGGAAACAGCACTCGACTGCCCCCCATAGGAGCCATCGACGACGCGATGCCGATGGCAGGCGTCGATTCTTTTACTGGGAACCA
>NIUT01000181.1:15658-24006 GCA_002254365.1 Nitrospira sp. UW-LDO-01 | reverse complement strand
CGCCTGCTCTTTGGCCCGCGTCATCAGTACACGTTTGCCGAACAGCGGACGTCGCTCGAACCAGTTGAGCGTTGACCTAAGTCGAACAACCTCACCCACAACAATCACGGTAGGTGGTTCCATACCGATGGCCTGAGCCTTTGACGCGATGTCCGACAATGTCCCTACCAAGGTCTGTTGGCATGCCCTGGTTCCCCAGCGGGTAATCGCGACTGGTGTGGAGGGAGACAACCCTTCCTGCATGAGCTGGACCGTGATCGTGGAGAGATGTTTCATGCCCATCAGAAAGACGAGTGTCCCCCGGGTTGCCGCGAGTCGTGGCCAGTCCAACGCGGTCGCAGCTTTGGTGGGATCTTCATGTCCAGTGACGATCGTCACGGTGGAGGCCAAAGTCCGGTGGGTAATGGGAATTCCCGCATAAGCCGGTACCGCGACAGCGGCAGTGACGCCGGGAACCACTTCAAAGGCGATCCCGGCAGTGGCGAGTGCCTCTGCTTCCTCTCCACCACGACCAAATACAAATGGATCTCCGCCCTTTAGGCGCACCACCACATTCCCGGCTTGTGCACGCTCGATCAGTAGCTGATTGATGGACGCTTGCTCCGGATATTTGCCCGTTCCGCGTCGTCCGACATACAGGCGTTCTGCATGCTCCGGAGCATGGGCAAGCAGGGCAGGATTGGCGAGGTAGTCGTAGAGGACGACATCTGCCTGCTCAAGACAGTCTCGGCCACGAAGTGTCAAGAGACCCGGATCCCCAGGGCCGGCTCCAACGAGATAGACCTTTCCTGTGCGTTGCTCCGTTCTACTCATGCCGATCCATAAATCTCGCGAAGAATCTTGTCTCCCCCTCTTGTCAACAGCCGTTCAGCTAACTGTACACCAAGAGCATGAGCTTGCTGACCTGAGCCTGCAATCTGATCACGAATGATGGTTTTCCCGTCGATGCTCGCTACGAGTCCCTCTAAAACCACCCGATCACCGGACAAGATAGCATGCGCGGCAATCGGCACCTGACAGCCACCCTCTAGCCGTTGCAAAAATGCACGTTCTGCTGTGACCGTCGTCTGGGTGTCTTGGTGGTTGAGCCGTAACAGGATTGCGCGGACAAACTCGTCGTCGGCCCGGCCTTCAATACCCAGCGCGCCTTGCCCAATGGCAGGAAGACTGAGGACGGGAGAAAGATATTCGGTGATGGTCTCAGCCCAAGCCAATCGGTGCAACCCCGCTGCGGCCAGGACAATCGCGTCGAACTGGCCTTCCTTGAGCTTTCGCAGTCTGGTATCAAGATTTCCGCGCAACATGGTGATCGTGAGGTCTGGTCTGGCCTGTAACAGTTGCGCCTGACGGCGAAGACTGGCCGTCCCGATCGTTGCGCTCAAGGGAAGTTCCTGGAACGAACAGCCGGTTCGGCTGATGAAGGCATCGCGGGCATCTTCGCGTGGAGGGATGCAGAGAATATCGAGTCCCGTCGGCAATTGCGCAGGCACGTCTTTCATACTGTGAACGGCAAAATCAATGTCACCGGCAAGTAAGGCATCTTCAATCTCTTTGACAAAGAGCCCTTTCCCTCCGATTTTGGCCAGCGGAACGTCAACGATCTTGTCTCCTGACGTCTGAATCTTTTTAAGCGTGACGCGAACCTCGGGTGCAACCTCGTGGACTTTTGATTGAAACCATTCACTCTGACAGAGCGCCAACTTACTCCCCCTTGTCCCAAGTACCAGAGTTGAGCGTTGACCGTTCGGTATCGACACAGGGTGATCCTTTCTCTGTACCTTTAGGCTAGCGGGCTCGTTTGGGAACGGAGGGTTCCGGAGTTGGCACGTCGGCTTCCGATTGCCGGCGACTGTCCGTGAGGTAACGAGATGACTCGGTATAGGGCTCTGTCTGTGGAGTAGGCGGGGCTGGTCGATCCAGAGCGTAGAACTGCCGGGCTGCCTCGACGAACGCCGGCCCACTCGACGAATTCACCTCGTTCTTCAACGTCACCATTGTCCGATGTATCAATTTATTGACGATCGATGAGGCGAGCCCCTCGACGAGTTCGCGATCCTGTGCGGAGAGGTGTCCCAATCGTCCCAGCACTTTCTCGACCTCCGCCCGCTTAATGTCTTCTACTCGGTTGCGAAGCGCCACGATGGTCGGCGTGACTTCCAACGATTTCATCCAGTCGAGGATCATCGTCACTTCTTCAATCACCATGCGCTCGGCTTTCTCAGCCTCTTGCACCCGTTCGGCGCGGTTCTGCTCAACTCGATGCTTGAGATCGTCGATATCGAAGAGGAACGCGTTGTCGACGTGGCGAACTGCGGGGTCGATATTTCTCGGCACGGAAATATCGATCAGGAACATCGGACGATTCATTCGTTCCTGGACGGCGCGATGCACATCTTCAGCCCCGATCAGGTAATGGGCCGCGCCGGTAGACACCAACACGATGTCGGCCGAGGCCATGTCATCCTTGAACTGATCGAACGGGACGGCTGTCCCTCCAAACATCTCGGCGAGATCAACTGCGTGTTGCGGAGTCCTGGTGGTGATCCGCACATGCCCTACGCCATTCGCGATCAAATGTTTCGCCGCCAGCTTGGCCATTTCACCGGCCCCGACCAGCAACACGGTCTTTTCATGCAAATTCGAAAAGATTTTCTTTGCGAGCTCAACGGCGGCATAACTCACGGAGACTGCCATCTCGGCAATCTTAGTCTCGGTGCGCACGCGTTTGGCCACGGAGATCGCCTTCTTCACCACTTTGTTCATGATCACACCGGTGGTCTTGTGTGCCAGTGCGACCTCGAAGGCGTCTTTCAATTGTCCCAAGATTTGGGACTCGCCGATGATCATGGAATCCAAACTGGACGCCACGCGAAACAGGTGGGCGATCGCCCGATCCCCGGTATGCCAATATAAATGTGGGGTCAACTGTTCGGACGAGAGAGAGAGATGTGTGTCGGCCAGAAATTCCTGGATACGGCCATACCCGGTATCGATATCATCGACCACGGAGTAGACTTCGACTCGGTTGCAGGTCGACAGTAAAACCCCTTCCTTCACACCCGGATAAGAACAGAGACGAATGAGCGCTTCGCCTAGACGGCTTTCGGGAACGGCCAGACGCTCTCGGATTTCTACAGGAGCCGTCTTATGGCTCAAGCCTACGACGATCAGATGCATGACACGACCACTTCCATAGACTACGACAAGGCGTTATGCCCTTTGAGCAGTACGCCGACCAATGTCAGAATGACACAGGCAAACCCGACTACTGTGAGATAGGCTGCCCGTTTGGCTCTCCAGCCGATGGTCAGTCTTCCCAGGAGCACGACGAAATAAAAGAGCCAGGTCACGAGAGCCCATGTTTGCTCAGGATTCCAGCTGACGTACGACCCGCGAGCGAGCTCGGCCGAGATGGCACCTGTCACGATTCCCAATGTCAGCAATGGGAACCCCAAGACGATCGATTGCTGATTCAGATGATCGAGAAAATCGAGTGCCGGCAGCTTACTATAGAGCACGTTGAATTGTTTCGACTTGAGGAGCCGATCTTGAATGAGATACATCACTCCCGCGACAAATGCGACGGCGAATCCTACCGTGCCCAGCATGCTGAGGGTGACATGAAACCACAAGGTTTTGAAGACAGGTTGAAGCGTCGGCTCGCTTTCCGGCAGGGCTGCCGCCGAGATGAGCGAGACAATCGCTAGGGGAACCATGAAGGATCCCAGCACATGAATGCGATGACGGAATTCAACGATGAGCAGCACCAGAATGATCATCCAGGAGAAAAACGACAAGGCATCTGAAAAACTTGGTGGAGCGGAAGATGACGCTCCCGTCATTCTCATGATAAGGGTGATCGTATGGAACGCGAAGCCGGCCGCAGTGATGCCCAGCGACACGTTGGAGAGGGCTTCAGAACGTCGTAGCGAGTAAGACAGAAACGACACGGTGGCCGCGATGTACAGGATGAGGGCGATCATGAAACAGACGGCTGCCATTGGGAATGTCCCCGCTGAATTTCCGGCGCAACGTTCGAACAGGTTGAGAGGAAATTATATCGGTGCCGCCTAAACAGAGTCAAGAAAACGCTGGCCAGTCAATGGCTTCGGCTACGTCACCGGACGAAAGCGGGGCGCTGTATGTGGTGGCCGTCCCCATCGGACATCCTGATGATCTGACCCTGCGGGCACAGGCGATTCTGAAGTCTGTTGATCTTGTGGCCTCTGAAGATCCGAAGATGACACAGCAACTACTCGCACATCATCGGATTTCAGCAACGGTGACCAGTTATGGCCCGGTGAATATGAGGGAAAAGGTCGCGGTACTTCTCCAGCGGCTACGGCAAGGAGCCAGGATCGCCATTGTGGCTGATACGGGTTCTCCCCTGATCGTAGATCCAGGTGTACTGCTCGTAGCCGGAGCACATGCTCAAGGCACGCGGATCATCGCGATCCCAGGACCTTCGGCCGCCATCGCTGCGCTGACGGTTGCCGGTTTCCCTTGCGAGGCGTTCTATGTTCTGGGGCAGCTGCCGAGTACCGGTCCACATCTCTCTCGACGCGTGGCTGATGCAGTGGAAAGAGAGGTCCCAACCATTGCCTATGGCACCCAGATCACAACCACACGTGCCCTCAGCACCCTTGTTCGCCTCGCGCCGAGACGGCTGGTTGTAGCGGCCTGCAACCTGACCAAACCGAATGAGGTGATTATTCGTGGAACCGCACGTCAGGTAAGCCGACGACTATGCGACGTACAAAGAGAAGACATCACGATTGTTGTGTCGGGGGGGAAACGACGGTAGACGGGACGACAACCTCACGGAATCTATGACGGAGAAGGATGCTTTCGGGGTGCTCAATACCCCTCAGTCACTATCCTCCCGTCGAATCAATACTCGATAGGCTTGATCCACGCGTTCTTGGCCCAAGACCGTGTGCCCTTCATTTGCGACACTGCGCGGGACATTTTGAATGGGGTCACCATCATCCAGAAGGACGGACAGGACCTCTCCCTCTTTCATGGTCTCAAGCTTGAGCTTCGTCTTCACGAAGTTATAAGGACAAATCACCCCACGAAGATCCAGCTCAGAGTTGGGGGTAGCAGCCGACTTCTCTTGTTCACTCATGGTCACAGACTCATTCATTATGAAAACAGACTGCGCTAGCCAGCTCGTCGATGCCAGACCATTTGAGCAAGCCGTGCCCAGTTCAAATTAAAAAAAGGGGGCAGCACAAGCTGCCCCCCCATTCACAAAGCTCAGATTCCAAAACGTCTCAATTGAACCCTTTGATCAAATTTGGCTTCGACGTGTCTGCACCGTAATCAGACTTGTTAGGAATCTTTGTTTCCGGTGCGACGGTTTGATAGCCCCAGCCTGGCTGAGGTTCACAGTTCCAACAGGGAGCAGAACCGGTAAATTCACCGATTGTAGTATCGATCGCTCCCGTGATCTTACCCGGCAACACGGATCCTGCCACTCCACCCGTGGTGCTCCCACTGCTTGTTTCGATAGCGCGCTCAGTTGAGGGATTCGGACGCTGCCCCAAACCACCAAAACCAGCGAGTCTTTCATTCCCGCGAAGTACGTATACTTCACGAACGATCTTGCGACCTACCCCATATTGTTGATTGGGCGTGACCGCTTCAATGACTTGCAGCGAAATGTCATCGCCACTGTTCAATACTTTAATCTGATCCAGGCTGGTTCTCTCATCAAAGTAGACGGTCAGAGAACTCATGGCTCCAGTCCCCGCACGACCTTCATCATGAGAGCTTCCACCTGTTTCTAAAAGCATTTTGTTGGCTGGAAAATCAATAGCCAACACACGACCGTAGATCGTCTCAGGAAGCGAAAGTCGGTCAAGGAACGCATTGCGATCAAAGGCCTGAACGCGATTCGAGTTACCAGACACGTCTCCCACCCCTGTTCCCACGCCCATAGCAGATCCCCCGGATGATTGCTGAAGTCGCTCTTGTGCCACTGCAACATTCATCGCGCCCATAGAGCCGACGCAAAGTAGGGCCGCTCCCAGTGCCAACACGTTACGCATGTGCTGCCTCCTTAGAAAATAAGTGGACGGGTCGTCCTTAGAGTAAGAACTCACACCGTGATTATTGAAGCTGTTCAGTCGGTTACACGTTGACGGTTTCAGAATTGACCCAGTCACTCTGTACGTCCTTGAGAAATATGACAGAAACTAGGCTAATAGTGCGGCGCTGTCAAGAGGGTACTTGATGTTGGGTGACGGAACCCTCCACGTTCTCAGTGATTCGTTCGTCACTAAATCGGATGAGAGCCGCACATCACAACAACGAACTCGGCTTTTTTGTTTTATAAGATGGTGCCCAGAGGGAGGGTCGAACTCCCACTCTCTTGCGAGAACCGGATTTTGAGTCCGGCGCGTCTGCCAGTTCCGCCATCCGGGCGTACCCACACTCACAATTTCATCAAGCGGATCTGTTTTTAACATGTCACCGTCCAAGGGTCAATCGGCATCTCTCTCCCCTCCCCAATACCCTCGGACTCTGGAAACTGATTGCAGACGATGAGCTCGTGCAAGCATCTCACCAGACTATGCCTTGAGGTATTCTCCTACTTGGTTATTCCAACGATGTGTGATGCAGGAACCTAACCTAGCCCTCCGTTTCACTCTAGGCCAGGAAGAGAGAACCTACTTGACGATTCGCTCATCTGCGGTACGGTTGTGTGCGATGGTGGCCATGCCATCTTCCTAACACGGGAAATCGTGATGACCAGGGAAGCGTTGGACTCCGAAAGGATATTTCTTCTACACGAGTTCCTGTCGAAAGATGAGTGTGCAGCGCTCATCCGTGCTAGCGAAGGGCTGACGTACGAGACGGGAACGGTCGGTGGCGTGGTGGCTGAGAGCATCAGAAACAATGAGCGTGTCTTGGTGGACGATAAAGCCCTGGCGGATAAATTATTCCAGCGTGCCGCGCCATGGCTCCCACCGGTTATTGAGCATCGCCACCTGGTTGGGTTCAACGAGCGTTGGCGGTTCTACCGCTATCGTCCCGGACAGACGTTCCAGCCGCATCGAGATGGATCGTATCTGTCGCTTGAAACCTACGAAAAGAGTGAAGTGACGTTCTTGATTTATCTGAACGACGACATGTCGGGTGGAGAAACACGATTCTTTGCAGATATGGACCAGGTCGCGCGACGATCTCCCTATCTGACCGTGAAGCCGACGACCGGAGCGGCATTGGTCTTTCTGCACGCGATCTGGCATGAGGGAGCGGTGGTGGAGAGTGGAGAGAAATATGTACTGCGCACCGATGTGATGTACAAGCTCTAGCAGTCTGCTGAAGAACTCGGTTTGTGTGCTTCGACAGGCTCAGCACGAACGGAAAACCTCAATGCTTTCAATAACCACTCCATTCGTCCTGAGGCTCTCGAAAGATGACCGGAGGGCTTTTCAGCAGACTGCTAGAATGCCAATATAGTCGAGCGATGGCTTATTCACCTCCTCGTCGCAAGAACGCACACTTCGAAGTCGTCCCCTTGTGAATACTGACATTTCTAACAGTCAACTAAAAAACTCACCATGTGCGCTTCGACAAGCTCAGTACGAACGGGAAACCCTCATAGTTTTAATGCTCTTCTCGCTCATCCTGAGGCTCTCGAAGGATGAGCAGAGGGTTTTTCAGCAGGCTGCTAAAGTGGATTGACAGACTCAAAGCGCGACCTTGACATTAGTAGGACAAGGGAATAGTCTCCGGACACAATGTTCCAAAAGGAAAACTAGGGTTCCGGCTTCCTTCCTTATCGGATGGAGCGACTGGTCCAAGAGTTTTCGGCCTCGCTAACGAGGCTCCACGGAGGGATAAAAGCCCGGGAGATCATGTACGCAGGTACGTGGCCTTTTGGGAATCAAATCCTCCAGAAGGAGACTTCGTTATGCAACTCCATCCCAACCTCCATCCCCTAACCGATCAGCCAGACCTGTTGCCGAGTCGGAGCGGTCTGTCATGGTAAGTCACCAGATTCCGAATAACAGTTCTTCTGCAACAGCGACCAGTACATCCGAGACGCTTCATCGCAGTCTGACGCTCTGGAACAGCTTGACCATCGGCTTCGCCACGGTCTCACCAGTGGCAGGGCTTTATGCCATTATCGGCGTACAGACGGTTGTAACGGGGGGCGGTTGGTTTTCCGCACTGGCACTTTGCCTGGTGATGCAGCTGTTTGTCGCCACGGTGTATGCGGAGTTGTCCTCGCAAATTCCTATCGCAGGAGGTGCTTACAAATGGGCAAGACAGCTGGGAGGCACCATCACCGGCACCTATGCCGGAGCCATCTACGTGAGTTCCACGATCGCCAT
>NIUT01000181.1:0-15600 GCA_002254365.1 Nitrospira sp. UW-LDO-01 | reverse complement strand
CACCACAACCGCCTATACCGGCGGGGTCTGGCTAGCGATTTTCTTCGGATCGGGAGGCGGAACAACAGGTGTGTCTCTGGTCATCTGGGGCGCGGTGTTCCTGTTGGTCTGCACCATCCTCAACCTCGTCCACGTCTCGGTCTTCAAGTTCCTCATCTCCCTAGGCGTCTATGCGGAAATCATCGGTTCGTTCGGCGTCGCACTCTTGCTGTTCTTCTTTTTCCGGCAGCACGACTTTTCCGAACTGTACGCCCATCTGGGGACAGGAACGGCTCCAAGCCAGACCGCGGCGTTTCTGGCTGCGCTTGCCATTTCCGGTTGGGCCTTCATCGGGTTCGATGCCTGCTCGACCATTGCCGAAGAAACGCACGAACCTAAACGGATGGTGCCACGGGCGATCTTCCTCTCGCTCTGTATGGTGGGGAGCGTCGTGCTTTTCAACTCTGCTGCCCTGACCCTGAGTTTCAACCGTGAGACGTTACAGCAGACAAGTGCGGTATCCGATCCTGTCACACCGGTGATCGTCGCCAACTTTGGGGCTTGGGCGGAGACGCCTTTTCTGGCGATCGTCATGGTCGCATTCCTGGCCTGCGGATCTTCGATGGTGCAGTACACTTCTAGGATTGTGTTCTCCATGTCTCGCGAAGGGAGTATGCCGGCTGTCCTCAGTCGGGTCACCTCAGCCGGAGCTCCGCATAATGCCGTACTGTTCACGGTTCTTCTGGCCACGCTGGGATTGCTCTTCGGGCTGAACGATGAAGCGGTCGCCACGGTCTTGGCATTTGGGACCGGCGGGTTGTACGCCATGTTTGCGATGACGACCGGCGTGGGACTCTACACCCGACTCACAGGACGCTGGGATCCCTCATTGGGCGAATTGAAACTGGGTACATGGGGATTACTGATCAATATCGCAGCGTTCATCTGGTCGGTGTTCGAATTCATGAACATCGCCTGGCCACGTCCCTATGCCACCTCGCCCAATGCCCCTTGGTGGCAACTCTGGGCGGTCCCGCTCGTCCTGGGCAGCATACTCACAGTGACGACGCTCTATATCCTTATTGGTAGCAAGGAGGCATCAGCCCATCCAGAAAAGGCCGGACCGGGGTAAGAATGACGGAACGCACTGCATCAAAATCTGTGTCGTAGGGAGTAATTCACAGAGAGCCAGAACCTATTTATCCGATAGAAAGGAGCACTCATGGCCAAGAAGAAAACGTACCAAGGCAAGGTTCCTCTCCATGACAACTACGGGCCGGAGGCGAAGTTCGCCGTGGAAGCGGAGGCGCTGCTGCCGACCACGAAATATGAAGAAGAAGTCGCCCGAGGTCTTGAATTAGGCCTGCCCGGGGCTGATTCCATCAAAGATCGCCGCATCCCCACTTTCAGTCGAGGAGAGCTCCCCCACTTTGCTGGCATCAATACCTTCACCAAAGCGCCGTATGTCGAGGATGTCCGCAAGTGCGGGGACTACGACGTCGCTATTCTCGGAGCGCCGTTCGACGGAGGGACTACCTATCGGGCCGGAACTCGATTTGGTCCCCAAGGCATCCGCAAGATCTCGGCCTTGTACGGTACCTATAGTTTTGAGCTTGGGGTGGATCTCCGGGAGTCGATCTCCATGTGCGATCTCGGCGATGTGTTCACCATTCCCGGCAATATCGAGAAGACCTTCGACCAAGTCAGTAAGGGCGTGGGGCATGTCTATGCCAGCGGGGCCTTTCCCGTGGTATTGGGTGGAGACCATTCTCTGGGATTCGCGACCGTGCGAGGCGTGGCGCAGAATATGAACGGCAAGAAGCTTGGTATTCTTCACTTCGATCGGCATGTCGATACCCAGGAGACCGATCTCGACGAGAGGATGCACACCACCCCCTGGTTTCATGCGACGAATATTCCCAACGTGCCGGCAAAGAATCTCGTCCAGATCGGCATCGGCGGCTGGCAAGCGCCGCGGCCCGGCGTGAAGTCAGGCCGTGAGCGCCAAACAAGCATCATGACCGTGACGGACTGTGTGGAAATGGGCATCGAGAATGCCGCAAAGCAAGCCCTTGAAGTCGCGTTTAATGGCGTCGATGCCGTGTGGTTGAGCTTCGATGTCGATTGCTTGGACGCCGCCTTTGTGCCGGGCACCGGCTGGCCGGAGCCGGGCGGGTTTCTCCCGCGTGAAGTGCTGAAGTTTCTCCAGATCATCGCCGACACGAAACCCCTGGCGGGGATGGAAATCGTGGAATGTTCCCCGCCCTACGACGCGGCGGAGATCACGAGCCTGATGGCCACCCGGGTGATTTGTGACGTCTTGGCCTGCCAAGTGCGATCAGGCCATCTGGCTAATCGCAAGAAGCGTTAGGAAATACCAAATCGTTGGATAGGCAAAGATGGAGCTTGAAGGGCCTGCAAGTATGCAGGCCCTTCAATGATGTCCCAGTGAGGAGCTAAAGGTATCCGCCCCCTAAAGTCTCTTCTACGCTGCTCACGTCAACTGATCTTTTCTGAACCATCAATCGTCTCAGTCGATATTGCGCTGTGCTTTACTTGATGTACACCACACCCGGCAAACCCTCGAGATCCGCGTCACCAGTAACGAGTTGCGCCTCCTGATCCCATCCTGTGGCATACACCATCGCAAGTTAGGACTAAACACCTAATAGAACGTGTTAAAATCGAGCCAGCGAGTTTTTAGCTATGAAACAATTGTTTTTTGTAAAGAAGGGAAAGTTGGAATGGAGGGATGCGGCATTGCCCCAACTCACGCATGCTCACGAGGCATTGGTAAGACCATTTGCCGTCGCCAAATGCGATCTCGATGATGTGTATCTTTTCGACCACATAGTCCCCAAACTTACAATCGGTACATTCTTCGGCATCGTTGATCCCCTGTTTAACCAGTATTTCGGGAAGATGGTCTCCGGACCGTTTGCCTTCGGTCATGAATGTGTCGCGGAAGTCCTGGAAGTAGGCGATCAGGTCACACACGTTAAAGCAGGAGATGTGGTCTCGGTTCCTTTTCAGCTATCTTGCGGATCTTGTGTGAATTGTACACACGGTATAACAAGTTCCTGCCAGCACTTTCCTAAGTTGTCAACCTATGGCTTAGGCTTACATCTGCAATTCGGAGGCGCCATGTCGGATGTCGTCAAAGTACCCTATGCAGACACGATGTTGTTGAAAATCCCTGCTCACATTGATCCTGTTCACCTCGCCAGCCTGAGCGACAATGTTCCGGATGCCTACAGAGCCATCGTTCCGTATTTGGAAAAGGATGCCAATCAATCTGTGCTCATCATCGGAGGAAGGCCGAGGAGCATCGGCTTGTATTGCATACTCCTGGCGAAAGCCATGGGTGCCAGGGAAATTGTATACGTGGATGAGATCAATGATGATTTGGCATTGGCAAAGAACATAGGCGCAGATACGTGTCATGCTTCCATGACAGAAGTGAAAGAGAGATATGACATCGTGGTAGAAGCGACCTCCAGCGGTAAAGGATTGAACGTTGCACTGACCAGTGTGAAGAACTATGGCGTCTGTACAAGCGTTGGCATTTATCCCAAGAAATTTGCACTACCATTGGTAGACATGTACATCAATGGCATTACGCATAAAACAGGCTTAGCCAATGCAAGAACGGATGCGGAAAAAGTGCTCACCCTGATCCAGGAACACAAACTCGATCTCCGTCAGGTGACAACAAAACTGGACACCTGGAACAATGCCGTCGATGCGTTCTTAAGTAAAACCTCAAAAGTGATCGTCACGCGGGACCGATTGTTTCACGAATCTGTTGCAAAGCGTGTGTGAAGATAGCGGTATCCTCACTCAGCACCGCTCCTCACACCCCCTGTGTCAGAATAGTTGTCGCGTCACTCAGGGAGATTCTTGAAAACCACCAGAAGACGAAGCGAGGACCTGGATGAAGTATTCATTGGAACGCAAAGACGAGGTGCTGAAGAAGATGTTGTCGCCGCACAGGGAAATACAATAGGGTCGGATACCTTGACTAGCAGGCTGTCGACCAAGTCTACCAGCGGCGCTCTCGCCTTGCTCAGAAGCTCAACGTACGGCAGAGAATACGATTCGCCCATTCGTTCGCTGCGGCCTTGCTGGAAGGCCTTTCCGAACTGCCTGCGCGGTATTCTCCAGACGTTCGTGCCCTCAGGCAGGGCTCGATTTCCGAGCTCGTTCTTGGGTTTGTCAAGACACTGCTAACCGTCTCGCGCCTCAAAATCGCTGGCTTTTTGGTGCCGAATCTTGCACCGTGCACTGTGCGGGAATCCAGCTTCCACCTTTGCCAGCCACCTTCCCCAGTAGCCGTTCTATTTTCACTCTTACCTGACGCGTGATGAGCTGTAAGGTGTCTTGTCTCTACTCTGCTCGCGTCAACCGACTCTTTCCTAAACCATCAGTCGGCCTCGCGCTGCGCACTACTGTATGCACATACAATCGGGCAAGGCCAGGAATGAACCTTGTCTGGTTTTATCAGACTCCGTCTCTACGGTTGGGGTGTTCTAACGGTTTAGGGGAGGTTGACCGTTGGACAACTTGAGAAGAGGCCTCGCTCACCTTTTCTTCATCCAAACATCTCTGGTAGAATGGTGCCGCCTTGCATGAGCGATTATTTACCGGATACGGTACGAATAAAGGAGCGTTCTTGATATGGCTGAAGTTGCGTGTGTGACATGCGGACAAACGGGTGAAGCCATCACGGCCAATTTGTTTCTGGGTAAACTTGAATCAGAAATCAAAAGCAAAGTCTGCGTCGAGTGTTGGAAAAAGTGGGAAGGCATGCGCGTGATGGTCATCAATGAGTATCAAGTCAATCTGGGCGATGAGAGCGGCCGCGAGCTGGTGCGCAAACAGATGAAGGCGTTCTTGAAGCTCGGCGAGGCGGTTGATTCCTCAAAGGTCGCGGAGAACTATCGGCCTGCCAGCAGCTGACGGTCACGTTCTGTCCTTGGTTGCGTAGGAGCCAGACTCAGCTTTTTCCCTGCGTTGTCGCCGACTTCGTTGACACGGCCATTCTGAAAGTGGTACGGTGCACAGTCATGTGCTTTGATCCGTTTCAGTTAATAAGGGATACAGATGATTACGCAGATGCAGGTCAAGGGGTTGATGTTCGACCCCTACAACAATGCGTATATCGTCATTCTGCGGGACGATGATCAAGTTGAGATGCTCCCTATCTGGGTCGGTAAAGCGGAAGCCAGTTCAATCAGTCTGGCGCTCGAAAAAGTGGCTCCACCCCGCCCGATGACGCACGACTTCATGAAATCTTATTTGGATGCGTTTGATGCCAAAGTGATCAGCGTGGTGATCACTGACCTGAACGAGAATACCTACTTTGCCAAGATCCATCTGATGTATGGTGACTCCGAGTATGCCGTGGATTCGCGCCCGAGTGATGCCATTGCGCTTGCGCTACGCACTGAGGCGCCGATTTTTGCGAGTGAGTCGGTGATTCGCAAACAAAGTTCCGAAGAGCTCGGCCAGTGGTTGGAAAATCTGAAGCCGGAAGATTTTGGGAAGCTCGATTCCTGAGCGAGGTCGATCTGATAATGGACGGTGGCTCACCACAAGGATCTGGACCCTTGATTCAGCTTCTGGTTGATCGTGTGGTCGAGGACCCTGCGACGGATACGAGGATCGTGGTGTTGGCTCGAAAGGACGGCGACCTCGAGCACTTCATGGTGTGGGTCGGAGCATCGGAAGGTGAAGCGATCAAACGGGCCTTGGATACGTCGGTCACTGCACGGCCGATGAGTCATGATCTGATCAAGAGTTGCGGCGAGCATCTTGGGATTACCACCGCACGTGTGGTCCTGACTGACGTGAAGAGTAGTACGTACTATGCGACGGTCTTCCTTGAAAACAAGGGAGTGACTCGTACGCTTGATGCGCGTCCCAGCGATGCCATTGCCTTGGCCCTTCGCTGTCAGGCCCCAATCTATGTTACGCCGGATGTCTGGCAGCGGCGAAGCGGACAACAGTTGGATGCATGGCTATCGAAGTTGGAAACGAAGAATATCGGTGCACAGGAAGTTTAAGTCCTTTAACGTCGGCTGGAAGAGCCGCAGTGGAGAAAGAAGATGATGACGACGTACTTTGAGAATCCGGTTCATGTGAAGGAAACCTGGCATCTGGTGGATGCCGACGGCAAGACTCTTGGGCGTTTGGCTGCGAGAGTCGCCGGTGTACTGCGTGGAAAGCATCGTCCGACGTTCACCCCGAACGTTGACATCGGCGACCATGTCGTCATCATCAATGCAGAGAAGATTCACTTGACCGGCGGAAAGCTTGACAAGAAGCTCTATCATCGTCATACCGGTTATCCGGGTGGCTTGAAAACCGCTTCGGCCAAACATGTCTTCCAAAAGGATCCGGCACAGCTCTTGATCACCGCGATTGAAGGGATGCTCCCGAAGACACCGCTCGGCAACGGTATGGCCAAGAAACTTCGTGTTTACGCGGGGCCGAACCACCCTCATCAGGCGCAACAACCGCAACCGATTTCGCTCTAACGAGCGCATGACCCCAACGAGAAGGAGATCAGTCGCATGGCAGCAGTGACACAGTACGCAACGGGACGAAGGAAGTGTGCGGTGGCGCGAGCCTGGGTCACAGGGACCGCGGGCGAGATTACCGTGAACGAGAAGCCGTTGGAACAAGCGTTTCCGCGGTTAACCCTTCGGCAGATCATTCAGCTCCCGCTCGAAATGGCAGGGCTGATGGGAAAGTATTCGATCAGCGCAACCGTCTACGGCGGTGGCCCGACGGGACAAGCAGGCGCGCTGCGCCATGCGATCGCACGGGCACTCGTGGCGATGACACCGTCAACCCGTACCCCCTTGAAAAAGGAAGGCCTGCTCACCCGTGACTCACGAGTGAAGGAGCGAAAGAAGTACGGACAAAAGGGCGCACGCAAGCGATTCCAGTACTCCAAGCGCTAAACGCAGGAGGCACCGATACACAAAAGGGAAGGCCTCGGCCTTCCCTTTTTTATGTCGTTGAGCTGGGTTCTCCATCCGAGGGATCAAGACTGATGATCAGCGTAGAGGTTGGATGATGGGAAAGAACGTGCGAGTCGCTATTGCGGGAGCAAGTGGGTATGCCGGTGCGGAATTGGTGCGTCTGGCTTCGGCTCATCCCTATTTCACGATTACCGCGGTGACCTCTGAAAAGTCTGCGGGGCAAGCGGTGGCGTCCGTGTTCCCCAGTCTCACAGGGATCGTGGAGCATCGGTTCGAAGCGCTGGCACCGGAAGCGTTGGCGGACCGCGCAGATGCGATTTTCCTCGCTCTTCCGCATACCAAGTCACAGGATCCAGTCGCCATTTGCATCAAGGCCGGCAAGTTGGTCGTAGACCTCAGTGCCGACTATCGTCTGAAGGATGTGGGCACGTATGAACGATGGTATCAGACCACGCATGCCTACCCACAGCTCCTCAAGGACGCAGTCTACGGGTTACCTGAACTCCACAGGCGTGACATCGCACAGGCAAAACTCGTCGCATCACCGGGATGTTATCCTACGGCTGCGATTCTTCAGCTGGCGCCGCTTTTCGCCAAAGGATTGGTGCAGCCGGAGACGATCGTCATCGACGCCAAGTCCGGGGTGTCGGGAGCAGGACGAAGTCCGGCCCTCCCCTATCATTTCCCTGAGGCGCACGAATCACTCGAACCCTATAAGATTGGCCAACATCGTCATACGCCGGAAATCGAGCAGGAACTCTCAGGTTTGCAGCAAGTCGGCCCGGTGACCGTGACATTCACCCCACACCTTGTCCCGATGAATCGGGGGATTTTGAGCACGGCCTATTGCAGACTGACTCACACGATGCCCTTAGCGGAGCTCCGAGACTTGTACCGAGAGTTCTACAAAGGCGAACGATTTGTTCGATTGTACGAGGATATTGTGCCAAACCCACGCTACATCAAAGGGACAAACTACTGCGATATCGCGGTGCACGCGGATGCACGGGCAGGATGGGTCGTAACCGTGGCAGCCGTCGACAATCTTGTCAAAGGAGCCGCGGGTCAAGCTATTCAAGCGATGAATCTCATGCTGGGTCTTCCCGAAGAGACCGGCCTGACTGCCCCCGGTAGCTATCCGTAAGCTTCTCATTGCTGACAATCCCAGTCTCGACTGGTCACCCTTACGGAACCTCGCTCTATGAAAGCAAAACAGACCGGCATTACCGCTCCGCAAGGATTTCAAGCCGCGGGTATCCATTGTGGAATTAAGAAACCCGGACTCCTCGATCTGGCACTGTGTGTTTCTGATGTGAGCGGGCCGATCGCCGGAGTCTTCACGAAAAATCGTGTGGCTGCCGCTCCGGTGCTGCTCGATCGTCGCCATCTGCGCCACCATTGTGGGCGCGCGATCGTCGTGAACAGCGGGAACGCCAACGCCTGCACGGGAGCCCAAGGATTGGTCTCAGCCACAACGATGGCTAGGACGGTTGCTCAACAGCTCTCGATCCCTCTTCATCAAGTCTTTGTCGGATCGACAGGCGTGATCGGACGCACACTCCCCATTGACCGTATCACGACCGCGATCCCTACATTGTGTTCGCGTCTCAGTGTAACGGGTGGTGCTCAAGCCGCTCGGGCCATCATGACGACCGACTTACGGCCCAAGACCGTCTCGGTGCAAGCAAGGATCGGTGGTCGCGTGATCACGATCGGCGGGATGGCCAAAGGGTCGGGCATGATCCATCCCGATATGGCCACGATGCTCGCATATTTCACGACCGATGCAGATATCACCCCCCCTGCGCTGCAACAGGCCTTGAAGGCCGCAGTCGACCAGTCATTCAACTGCATCACCGTGGATGGGGACACCAGCACGAACGATACCGTCCTGTGTTTGGCAAACGGCCTTACAAGGAATCGGGTCATCGAACCACAGAGCCGTGCCTCTCGCGATTTTGAGCGCCTCCTGACCGAGGCGGCACAGACCTTGGCCTTACTCATCTGCCGTGATGGAGAAGGGGTGACCAAGATCGTTAAGGTGCTGGTTGAAGGGGCCAAGACACGCGCTGCCGCGAAACGCGTTGCAGCAACCGTGGCCACGTCCAATCTGGTGAAAACCGCTCTCTTTGGAGAGGATGCCAACTGGGGAAGAGTCATGGCGGCCATCGGACGATCAGGCGTTGCGATCAATCCGGCTAAGGTGGCCGTCAGGTTCAACGACATACAGATGGTCACACAGGGTATCGGAATGGGGCTTGAGGCCGAGCGCGAGATCGCACAGGTCTTCAAGCGGAAAGAGTTTACCATTGCGATCCATCTTGGCCTGGGTACGGCATGTGCCCATATGTGGACCACGGATCTGTCGTACGATTATGTCCGCATCAATGCGAGCTATCGATCCTAGCCTGTAAAGACCGTTTGTCGCTTGAAACCTCGTTGTGACTATGGTAGCGTCGCCGATCGATATCTGACAGGGGTCGCGTTCACAGAAAGAGAACCGGCCGATTATTCAACTCAATAACAGCGCGTTGTTCGCTGTATGGCTTGAGAATAAGGGAAGCGATTCCCTCGCCCGTATAGCGGGCGCTCTGCAAGCCTGGAGGAAGGTGAAGGCATGGGGGTAGTAGCAATCAAGGAGTTGTTGGAAGCCGGTGTGCACTTCGGACATCAAACCAATCGCTGGAATCCCAAGATGAAGAAATTTCTCTTTGGTGAACGCAGCGGTATTTATATCATCGACTTACAACAGACCCTCACGCGAATGGAACAAGCCTATGCCTTCGTACGAGATCTCGTTGCAGGCGGCGATTCCATCCTCTTCGTCGGGACCAAACGGCAAGCTGCAGAAATCCTTGAAGAAGAAGCAAAACGAGCCAACATGTATTTCGTCAACCAACGGTGGTTGGGGGGGATGTTGACCAATTTCCAGACCATTCGCCGTAGTATCGATAAAATGAAGAAAATGGAAACGACCTTGCTCAACCCAAGCGAGCATGGCCTGAAGAAGAAAGAAATCCTTCTCATGCAGAAGGATATCGCCAAACTCCAAAAGTATTTGTCCGGCATTAAGAACATGCGCAGCCTTCCGGGAGCCGTTTTTGTCCTCGATACGAGGATCGAAAAGATCGCGGTTCAAGAAGCGACGCGTCTTGATATTCCAGTCATTGCGATTCTGGACAGTAACTGCGACCCGGATCACATCACCTATCCCATTCCTGGAAATGACGATGCGATCCGTTCCATCAAGCTGATCACGTCAAAAATTGCCGATGCCTGCATCGAAGGCGCCCATGTGAAAGCACAACGCGAAGAGGCTGAGTTCCAAGCAACGCCAGCCTCTTCCGGAGAGAAGAAGCCGGTTGTGCGTTCTGAAGGCGTCGCAATATCCTAAGCCTCGTGCAGAGCAGTTCATCAATNTGTGAAAGCACAACGCGAAGAGGCTGAGTTCCAAGCAACGCCAGCCTCTTCCGGAGAGAAGAAACCGGTTGTGCGTTCTGAAGGCGTCGCAATATCCTAAGCCTCGTGCAGAGCAGTTCATCAATGCGTTAATTTCCAACTTTCGTGTGAAGGAAGAATGAATCATGGCAGGATCCAGTCAGTTAGTGAAAGAACTTCGTGAAAAAACAGGGGCCGGCATTCTTGATTGTCAGAAAGCTCTTACCGAAAACGATAATGATGTTGAGAAAGCCATTGACTATTTGCGGCAGAAAGGCTTGGCCGCCGCCGCGAAGAAAGCAGGGCGAGAGACGAATCAAGGTCTCATTCATTCGTATATCCATATGGGGGGAAAGATCGGCGTCTTGATCGAAGTGAACTGCGAAACGGATTTTGTGGCGCGCAATGAAGAGTTCAAGGCCTTCGTCAATGACCTGGCCCTGCAGATTGCCGCAGCAAAACCCACCTTCGTGAAGCGCGAGGATGTTCCCGCCGACATGGCTGAGAAAGAAAAAGTGATCTACGAAGGCCAGGCAAAGGAAATGGGCAAGCCACCGGCCGCGTGGCCCAAGATTGTCGAAGGGAAATTGGAAAAGTTCTATCAGGAGAATTGCCTGATGGAGCAGTCCTTCATCAAGGATCCGGCTGTGACCGTCAAGGATTTACTTGCCCAAAAGATCTCGAAGATCGGTGAAAACATGAACATACGCCGATTCACCCGTTATCAGTTGGGCGAGGTATGAGCTCTGCCAAATACCGCCGCCTCCTTCTGAAAGTCAGTGGGGAGATGTTGGCCGGTGAGCAGGGTTACGGCATCCAACCCTCCATTCTGGAAACTCTTGCCGCAGAGATCGCCTCGGTCGTGGCCCTTGATGTTCAGGTGGCACTTGTCATAGGAGGCGGCAATATCTTTCGAGGGATCGCCGCGAGTGCAACGGGTATGGAACGGGCGTCCGCTGATTATATGGGGATGCTGGCGACCGTACTCAACGCCTTAGCGCTTCAAAATGCATTGGAACGCATCGGAATTATTACCCGAGTTCAATCTGCTATTGAAATGCGCCAACTGGCGGAAGGTTACATACGGCGGCGGGCCATTCGCCACCTCGAAAAAAACCGGGTGGTTATTTTTGCCGGCGGTACCGGAAATCCTTACTTCTCAACGGATACGGCGGCTGTTCTCCGAGCCATGGAAATCAGTGCGCAGGTCATTATGAAGGGCACAAAGGTTGACGGGATTTATGATGCCGATCCGGTCAGCCACCCCACGGCAAAGAAGTATGAGGAAATTTCCTTTCTCTCTATTTTGAATCAGAGTCTCAAAGTGATGGACTCGACGGCCATTAGTTTGTGTATGGATAATAAGCTGCCGCTCGTTGTCTTCAATCTCAAGGTTCCCGGTAACTTCAAACGAGTGGCTTTGGGTGAGCCGATCGGGACCTCTGTCACGATCGGTACTCGCTGATCCCATTACGAGGTGTGTCATGTCCAACGCTGCCCCGGTTCGTCAGGCCTTCGTCTCACATATGGATCAATCACTTGAGCATTTACGGAAGGATCTCTCCGGTCTGCGAACTGGGCGAGCGTCCGTCGCGCTGCTCGATGGGATTCGTGTCGATTACTACGGCACCATGACTCCGCTCAAACAGATTGCCAGTGTCTCGACCCCGGAAGCTCGATTGATTACCATCCAGCCTTGGGAGCCCCAACTGATCAAAGAGATTGAGAAAGGCATCGCGAATGCCGGCCTAGGTGTGACACCATCCAATGACGGCAAGATCATTCGAGTTCCGCTTCCTCCGTTGACCGAAGAGCGGCGCAAAGAATTGACGAAGATCTGCAAGAAACATGGTGAAGACGCGAAAGTGCAGCTCCGTGGATTCCGAAGAGAAGCGAACGAAGAGTTGAAGAAACTCCAAAAAGATGCGAAGCTCACCGAGGATGAATTACGAAAGGCTGAACAAGAGACCCAGAAACTCATCGAACAGTATGGACAAAAAGTCGATGATATCATCAAGAAAAAGGAACAGGAAATCATGGAAGTGTAGGGTGGCTTCCTCCTGACCCTCCTTTCCCTCCATGTCGAGCACCTCGAATTTTCACCCAACCTTCGCAACTGTTGACCTAGCTGCCCTCAGCCATAATCTCTCACAGATACGAAAGCGTCTTCCTCCTGACTGTGCCGTCATGCCTGTGATTAAGGCCAATGCCTATGGGCATGGCGCCATCGAGACCGCACAGGCGCTTATTCGGCAGAACCTGGGTTATCTTGCTGTCTTTTCAATCGATGAGGCGATTGCACTGCGTCAGGCTGGAATCGCGGTGTCGATCGTTGTGCTTGGACCATTCGTTCCTCAGCAGATTGAGGACATCATTGTCCATCGGCTTACTCCGGTTGTGAGCGATCGGTCTCTACTTGAGGCGATGGCCGACGCCACTCATGCGCGACCAACTCCCTACCCCATTCATCTGAAAGTCGAGACCGGTATGAATCGGCTCGGTCTGACGCAGGATGATCTTGAGACTTTATTCAAAAAGCACATGTTTCCTCCTTCGTTGCACCTCGAAGGACTCATGTCGCACCTGGCCGATAGTGACGGTGATGCGCAAGAGATTACTGAGGCACAAATCTCCAGATTCAACCAGGCCCTGAACGTTGCCCGTAGCGGAGGATATGAGGTTCCTCTGGTTCACCTGTCGAATAGCGCGAGCATCATCCGATTTCCCTCGGCTCACTATACGATGGTCCGTCCCGGTATCATGCTGTACGGCTACCACACGCTCCCGAGTACGATACCGGTGCCTGATTTGCAGCCGGTGCTCTCACTCACAACCTGTATCGCGCAACTCCGTCTTATTCAACCCGGTGACCGTGTGAGTTATAACGGAACCTTCATTGCACGAAAATCCACCCGCATTGCCGTGCTTCCGATCGGTTATGCTGATGGGTTAAGCCGGCGTCTCTCGAATCGAGGGGTTGTTCTCATTCGAGGACAGCGCGTTCCGATTGTTGGACTGGTATGTATGGACATGGTGATGGTCGACATCACCAACGTTCCTGATGCAATGGTTGGTGATGAGGTCGTTGTGATCGGGCAGCAAGGAGGAGAGACGATTACAGCCAAGGACATTGCCGAGTGGACGGAAACGATCCCGTACGAAGTCCTCTGCGCGATCAATCCAAGAGTTCCAAGACGCTATCGGCACTCTTCATGAGCAGGGACCGCTCTCAAGAGAACGATGGTTCGTTGTCAGAAGAAACGGATCATCGGATCCAACCATGCACCGATGTTTAAAAACTTACCCGGATAGACAGACCTCCAGCGTGCAGAATGGTATCGTAGCGCCCATTGACCGGCGCACGAACTCCTGAAACCCCTGAAATCGTCCGTGGCTCGTAGAGAAAGGCTTGATAGAACAGATCCAAGCCGACAAGTTTTGGCTTGACCGGTCCTACTCCAAGGCCTCCGCATGGTATGAGACCTAGAAATGAGCCGTTCTCTCGACAGATCAATCCAATCCCGCTTGAAATGACATGCAGGTCGGCAGATGGGACCCCAGGATTGAAGGTGAGATCCGGCACTTGCGTTTGCTGATTGGTATACCCACCTCGCACTGAAACTTCCCATCCTGGAAACCGCTCAAGTTGGAGCCATCTGTACTCCGTTCCAACCAGAATGGTATAGGTGCTTTTCCAATTTTGCGGCTGTGGAATCGTGAATCCATTTGCGAGATGGATATCGAGACTTCTGACGGATTTCCAGCCGACATAGTCCACGTTCAACTCCATTTTCCACTCGCGTTCTGGATTCCGGATCGGCCATAGCGCAATACCACCTGTGATGACCTGGGGTAACACCAAGGTGGTCGTTGCGTCTTGGATCTTGGCGCCATTGGCTGAAAAAGCCCCATCCAAGTGGAGGGTGGCCTGGCTTCTGTAGACCACGGCAAGATTTGCGATCGGCTGTCCTGCGCCATTTCGAAGCGCGGTATACAGTCCCCCGACATTGAATCCAGGTGCTGTCCCCTTGCCGTTGAACTCAAGCTTGCCTCCGGCCGGCACCAACCCACCGGGGGAAATCGACTGCAGTTCAGCATGTCCTTCTCCGAAAAAACCAGCGAAGGTATAGATGTCGGCTCCCGCGCCGATTGAGAAATCCTGAGTGACCTGATAGGCAATCGTGGGCTTGATATCAAACAACGGCAGCGCCGTAAATGTGCTGATCGTTCGCAGCGGGCTGTTGTCCGGCCATCGCATCACCGACCCAAATGGTGTGGTGATTCCGATTCCGACCGTCACGTTCCCAAGCGAGGAAAGCCCCAGGTCTTGGAGATTTGCAGTAAGGTAGCCATGACCAGGACCAGGCCATGCAACGGTGCCATCATGGTCGCCGGTAGCGGTGACTCCGGTCGGACTACGAAAGTCGGTGGCCCCTCCCACCAGACTCAGCCCACCCATCAGTTGAATTCCCCGTAATTGTGTCATTCCGGCTGGGTTGTAATGAAGCGCTGAAGGATTGTCCGCTTGTGCGGCAAACGCGTTACCCATCCCGGAAGCAGCAGCCCCCTGTCCATAGACGCGGGGAACCTGGGCCGAAACCGGTGCCGTAATGCCGACGAGGATCGTGAGCGCGAGAAGCATCAGCCCCCATCTCATACTGCTCTGACCATCATGCACAGTCGGTAACCCTCCTTCCCCTAGTCAATACGGTCCGGTACTGCTTCGGCTTCTCCACCTTCGCCTCAGGCATGACCGAACCACCGATCCATCGTTTCTTGGAGTTGATGAGTATCGAATGGTTTGAGCAGATAGGCTTGAGCCCCTAACCCAATAGCCTTCATAGCGAGTTCTTGAGATCCTGACGCTGTAATCATGAGAACCGGAAGACGTTGGTTCGTCATGCGCACCCGTCGTAAAACTTCCAGGCCATCGATCTGACCGATCCCGATATCGAGAATCATCCCATCGAACTCTTGTGAGTGAAGTAAGGACAAGGCCTGTCGGCCATCGAGGGCAGAGGAAGGAAGGTACCCGCTGGCTTTCAATCGATCATGGAGCAATTGCTGAATATCTGGATCATCATCGACCACAAGGATATGCCGATCGGTCGTTTGCGGATCAGGGTGGTGCGGTGTGGTCGCGGAATGGATTGGAATGGTAAAGGACAATTCCGCTCCACCCTCCGGACGGTTA
>NIUT01000180.1 GCA_002254365.1 Nitrospira sp. UW-LDO-01 | reverse complement strand
AACGAGAGCTTGAGACAGAGCAGATCGAGTACACGGTCGAGCCGAAATTCGACGGTCTCTCAGTCGAACTCGTCTATGACCGAGGAGTCTTTGTTCGTGGAGCCACCCGTGGTGACGGAACAGTCGGCGAGGACGTCACGATTAACCTCCGCACGATTCGCTCCCTCCCGCTACAGCTACAAACCGACAGCTATCCGAATCATCTCGTCATGCGGGGCGAAGTGTACATGCGGCTCTCCGACTTTCACGCACTCAACCGTCGTATGACGGAACGGGGAGATGACACCTTCGCCAACCCACGAAATGCCGCAGCCGGTTCCCTGCGTCAGCTTGATTCGCACATGACAGCTTCTCGACCCTTGGTCGTGACCTGCTATGAAGTGATGGCAATGACCGACGCCCATCCCTCAACGCATTGGGACGAACTGGAACGGTTAGCCGAGTGGGGGCTTCCAGTTCCCTCTCTACGCCGACGGTGCGAAACCATCGACCAGGTCTTGGCCTTTCACCGGGAAACTCAGGACCAGCGCGACAATCTCCCTTACGAAATCGATGGAGTCGTGGTGAAAGTCAACCGTGTGGACTGGCAGACCAAGCTGGGCATGAAATCCAGAAGCCCTCGCTGGGCCGTGGCTTTCAAGTTTCCTCCGCGAAAAGAAATCACGGAGATCCAGGACATCGCCATCTCCGTCGGACGGACTGGCACGTTGACCCCTCTCGCCTTGCTACGGCCGGTTGAGGTTGGGGGGGTTACCATCAGCCGTGCCACCCTCCACAATGCCGACGAGGTGGCCAGAAAAGATATCCGCGTGGGCGACACCGTGCGGGTTGAGCGAGCTGGAGACGTCATCCCCGCGATCACCGAACGAATCCCGATCTCCGGTCACATGAGGCATGAACCCTTTCTGATGCCGCAACACTGCCCGATATGTGGTTCCGCTGTGGCAAAAGAAGGGGCATATTTCTACTGCACCGGGCAAGCGGCCTGCCCCGCGCAGCTTAAAGGAGCCATTGAACATTTCGCATCAAAAACAGCCCTGAACATCGATGGACTCGGCAAGAAGACTGTCGCGCAACTCGTCGATCAAGGACTCGTGAAGGATCTTTCGGACTTGTACCGACTGAATCAGGAGCAGCTCCTCAAACTGGAAGGCTTTGCGGAGCGCTCCTCGACACTTCTCCTTGAAGCCATTGCCCAAAGTAGGGCGGTGCCGCTTGAGCGGTTCCTGATGGGGTTGGGAATCCGCCAGATCGGCCGGCATATCGCGAAAGTGCTGGCGAGTGAATTCGGCTCGCTCCAGGCCATCATGACAGCGGACCGCGATCGGTTTCAGTCCATCAGAGAGATCGGACCTGAAATTTCAGAAAGTCTGGTGTCCTACTTTCAGGAACAGTCCAACCGTCGGGTCATCGACCAACTGCAGCAATTGGGCGTCTCAATCATCGAACCCAGCCTTCCACAAAGTTACACCCCACTCCCCTTCTCAGGAAAAAGCTTCGTATTCACCGGGGGGCTGTTGAGTTACTCAAGAGATGAGGCCAAGGCGTTGGTTGAACGACTGGGTGCGATGGTCCTATCCAGCGTCAGCAAGAAAACAACCTATGTTGTGGCTGGCTCTGAAGCAGGCTCCAAGCTTGACCAGGCTCGCAAATTGGGCGTGCGGATCCTTGATGAGGACGAATTCAAGAATTTAATCACAACATCCGAAAAGCTGTAGGCTCACACAGAGGCTTCGACCGGAACCGCGACCTTCTCATCCTTGAAAATAGTGACGCTGCGTATCGAACGAGGATCGGCCTCGTGGACGACTAATCGGCAGTTCTCGATGCGGAGTTCTTCGCCCGCCTTGGGGATTCGACCGAGATTTTCTTGGACCAATCCTCCGATCGTCAAGGCTTCATCTCCCCCGAGTTCGACCTTGAGAAAGTCATTTACTTTCCGCACCTCAGTCCGACCATGAACCAGGATCTGACTCTTTCCGATACGTTTAATGAGTTCTTCCGTGATGTCCGTTTCGTCGACAATCTCACCGACTACCTCTTCGAGGAGATCTTCGAGAGTCACGAGCCCCATAACACCGCCGAACTCGTTCACAACCACGCCCATATGTCGCTTTTCCTGCTGAAACTGCTTCATCAAATCATCCGCCGTCTTCCCGGCTGGAACAAAGAGTGGGGGATGAGCAATATCCCGCAACCGTAAATCAGTTCGCCCTTTCGCCAGTTCCGTCAGCGCCTTGGTCTTGTAGAGAATGCCCGTGATGTTATCAAGGGTGCCGTCATAGAGTGGAATGCGAGAGTATTTGGACTTGTAGAGCTGCTCTTGTGCCTCCTTGAGACAAAGATTTCCGTCCAAAGAAAACACATAGATACGAGGGGTCATCGCATCTTCAGCGGTAATTCCCTTCAGCTGGAACACGTTCTTGATCATCTTCACTTCTTCAGATTCAATCTCGCCCGCTTTTCCTCCCTGGTCGAGCATGATCTTCAACTCTTCCTCCGTGACCAGGGGATGCGTGAGTCCTTTTCCTCCGGTCAAACTGTAGATCAGGGGCACCATTAAGAACAGGAGCGGCCGCAGCATCACCTGAACCCCATAAATCGGATAGGCCAGATTCAGAGTCACAGGCACAGAAAACTTCGCCGCCAACGTCTTCGGCACCACATCCACGCAGACCAACAGCACGAAGGTGAGGATCCCGACCATGACGGCAATGGCCTCTTCCAAAATGGTCTTCTCACCATACGCATTCAACGTGATAAAAGTGGCAAACATCGGAATCGCCGTACTGACCAAGCGATCCCCCACAAGAATGGCCGAAAAGAGTCTCTGAGGGTCACTGCGGAGCTCAAGGGCTTTCTCCGCTCGCTTGCTACCAGTCTGAGCCAACGCCCGCAACTTGGTTTCGTTGACCGAGAAGAAGCCGATCTCGGCAGTGGAAATAATAGCGGATAACCCTATCAACCCTAGAAGGATGAGGATGTCCATGTAATCATCTATTTAGGGACGTTGGACCAGTTTGGCTGGCCTGATGAGAAGCCGGGCGTCTCCCAGAGGATACCTCTTGGTGCACCCTTTAGAGGATCGTACGATTAGGATACCGGGACCGCTTAGTATAGGGCTCACAGCGAATACATCTATCACAGGGATCACAAGCAGGCAAGTAATTCAGAAATTCATACTGAAAAATCAACCAGTTCCACATTGGCCATCGGATAACGACGGCCTGACCTCGCTATCTTCTGCCGTCGTCTTCCAACACCTACCCATCATCTCGTATCACGAAGGACTGGAGACTAAACATTCGGTCAAGACTCGTGGAAGCCTTATGCGCCTCTGGCTCGACCAAGAACCGGCCGATCTGGACTCGGTACCGACGCCCTTCAGGAAGATCTGTGTGGACAATACGCCCGTCGGCAAAGTTGCGCTGGATCCGTGCAAGTAGAACTTGCGCATTACGAAGATCTGCAAAGGAGCCAGCTTGAACCCTTAAAACCCCCATCCCTTCTGGGCGAGGCTCATAGCCTACGACTCGAAGCTCAACCTGGTCGGTTCCATTGCCGGTCATCCCAAGAGCTTGGGCACCGGCCAATGACAGGTCCAGGATTCTCCCCCTGGCAAAGGGTCCTCGATCATTGATTCTGACCGTGACGTGCCGGCTTGATGTTAATGAGTAGACAACTGCGATGGATCCCAGGGGCAAGGTTTGATGAGCAGCCGTCAGCGCATACATGTCGTACCGCTCCCCATTGGCGGTCTTATTCCCATGGAACCCTGGGCCATACCATGAGGCCACCCCTCGCTCGACGAATCCAACAGGATAATGTGGAAATTGATCGACCTGACGAACAGATGAGGCGCACCCTTGAGACAGGACAACCCCAAGCCCAACGGCAATGATGAGGAAAGCCGACGGGCCCGTGAGCGGCCTCAACCGCATGGGTTAGAACTCGTCAAGCGATTGATTGCGCAGAATGGTGAGCGCCTTTTCGGTCTTAGAAACGGTCAGAACCACAATAGCCCGTTTCCCTTCCCGTGATGGTGTGCAATAGCCGCACTTGATATTGATCCGGCTCCTCATCAGCGTATCCGCTACTTTCCTCAAGGCTCCAGGCTTGTTTTCAAGGCTCAAGACAAGAGCTGTCTCCTCCCGGAATTTGATCTTTGCCGCCCGCAAAGCAGCACGTGCCCCGTCGAGATCAGCCACGAGCAACCGCAACTTGCCTGTCCCCATGACTTCCGGAGCTGAAAATGCCTTGATATTCACGCCCGCTGCGCCAAGGACTGCCGTCACTCCGGCAAGTGTGCCTGGTTTACTCAATCCGCTGATGACGAGCTGTGTTGTAGTCGGCATAGGATACTCCCCGTAGCTAGCTGATATCACAATCTTCTTCGTCTTGCTGAACGAGCCGCCTGTAATGGAGTCCAGGCCTGATGACGATTCACCTGAGTCCCCCACGGCGAGAAGGGGCAACAGGACTTTCCAACCCTGGTTCGCCTGATTGAGCGTCTCTTGGCTCCAGTATGAGCCCGCGGGATACGTCGCTTTCGATGCCCGACACAGGATGAAGGCCGCTTACTTTGCATGATCGTGAGAGACCCCCTATGAACATCCGCTCGTTTCACCGCAACTCACGCATTTGAGGCACGTACCGTTCCGAACCATGGTGAACTGTTTGCATCCAGGGCAAGGATCACCTTCATATCCCTTCACCTTGGCAGTTTGAACTTCGGTCAACGTCAGCGTTTCCCGCATGACTTCCACTTGCTGGGCGACGCTATGTCCGTTCCCATGGTTATGGCCATTTCCTTTTCCACCGTTCCGGCGGATCGGAAGATGTTCTGTCACAACGGAAGACTTGGCCAATGTCGCAAGATCCGCTTCCTCTTCGAAGCATTCGGGATCCATGTCGTCTTGTTTCATCGAATCCATACGCAGATCTTCTTCTTTGACCTGGGCAAGGTCATATCGATCAAGATACGTGACGGCCAATTCACGGAAAATGTAATCGATAATCGACGTCGACATCTTGATTCGATCATTCAGTTTCACGGGGCCGTTCGGTTCAAACCTGGTGAAGACAAAGGCCTCCACGAATTCTTCGAGCGGCACGCCATGCTGAAGCCCAAGAGAGATGGCGATGGCAAAGCAGTTCATCAGGCTCCTAAACGCCGCTCCCTCCTTATGCATGTCCAAAAATATTTCTCCGACCGTCCCATCCTCGTACTCACCGGTTCGGAGATAGAGCTTATGCCCCCCGACAATGGCTTTTTGCGTGTACCCGTTGCGCCGACTGGGGAGTGGACGCCGCTTGGCGAGATACCGGACGAGCACGCGCTCGGTCACTTTTTCGGCCATTTCCAACACACCAGGAACCGCCTCCAAATCCTTCCCGCTATCGGACGAGGCGCTCAACGGCTGACTGAGTTTGGACCCGTCGCGGTAGAGCGCCACCGCCTTGACCATGCTCTTCCAAGCAAGGAAATATGATGCCTTGACGTCTTCGATCGAAGCTTCAGACGGCATATTGATGGTCTTGCTGATCGCACCGCTGATGAAGGGTTGCGCCGCAGCCATCATGCGGATGTGGGCGTCGACGGCAATGGAGCGTTGCCCGATACGACCACATCGATTCGCACAGTCGAAAACCGCCAGGTGCTCGGTTTTCACATGTGGCGCGCCTTCGATGGTCATCGTCCCGCAACAGAAATCGTTCGCGGCCGCAATCTCCTCCTGCGTAAAGCCGAGCGCCTTCAACATATTGAAGTTCTTCTCGTTCAGCTGCACCTCCGTCAGACCAAGTTGCTCGATGCAAAACGTGTCCCCAAGGGTATATTTATTGAACGCGAATTGGATCTCGAATGCTTGCGACAAGCTGCGCTCCAAACGATCGAGCGCGGCGTCATCGAACCCCTTCCTCTGAAGTGTGTCGTGATTGATGAACGGGGCGCCTTTGAGGGTCTGGGCCCCGACGCAGTAGTGGACGATGTCCTTTACTTGCTGATCCGCATACCCGAGATTGGTCAAGGCGAGTGGGATACTTTGATTGATAATCTTGAAATACCCTCCACCGGCCAACTTCTTGAATTTCACCAGCGCAAAATCCGGTTCAATCCCGGTGGTGTCGCAATCCATGACCAACCCGATCGTCCCGGTCGGAGCGATCACCGTCACTTGAGCATTGCGATACCCGTACGCAGTCCCAAGTTCAAGCGCATGGTCCCAAGCTCTCCGGGCGGCCAGGAGCAATTCCGGAGGGCAATGTTCAGGACGGATTCCCGCAGGAGCAATGGTCAGCCGTTCATACTCGTCGACAGACGCCTGATAGGCTGCCCGTCGATGGTTGCGAATGACACGCAACATGTGTTCCCGATTCTTCGCATAACCCGGGAAGGCCGACAGCTCAGCCGCCATTTCCGCCGACGTACTATACGCTTCCCCCGTCATGATAGACGTGATGGCGCCGCAGATCGCGAGCGCCTTAGGCGAGTCGTAAGGAATGCCTTGACGCATGAGCGCCGTCCCCAGATTCGCATACCCCAACCCCAGCGTCCGGAACTGATAGCTTTTCTCGGCGATCGATTGGCTCGGGAAGGACGCCATCAAGACACTGATCTCCAACGCGATCGTCCACAGCCGAACGGCATGACGGAACTCCTCGAGTTCGAACTTCCCGTCAGCGCTGTAGAACTTCGTCAGATTGAGCGACGCGAGATTACAGGCCGTATCATCCAAGAACATGTATTCCGAACA
>NIUT01000179.1 GCA_002254365.1 Nitrospira sp. UW-LDO-01 | reverse complement strand
AATTCATTGGCGCCGGTGCGGGTCACCACTGAACGTACATCCGGAAGCTCCAACAACAGCCGCTCGACCTGTCCGGATATTTTCAGTGATTCGGTGAGACCGATGCTCGGCAGCCGCACCAAATTCACCACGATCGATCCTTCATCCATGATCGGCACGAACTCCCGTCCGATCAAGGGAATGAGCCCGATGCCTCCGACCAACACCATCGCAGCTAGCGCCATAATCACGGAGGTCCGACGGATGGCCATCTCTAAGAGTCGCCGATACAGCCTCCGCCCTGCGGCCAACGCTGCTCCTCCTTCCCCTACGGATCGAGGCCGCATCAGTACGACTGCCAGAACCGGGATGACCGTCATCGAGAGCGCCAGTGAACTCAGAAGAACGATCACCACCGTCAGGGCCAGTGGGATAAACATCTTGCCCTCGACCCCTTGGAGGGTGAGCAAGGGCACGAAAGTGAGCGCGATGATCAATTCTCCAAATAGGCTCGGCCGTCTCACCTCCAGCACCGCACGAAGGACCAAGGGAAGCCGTTCCGATACGGTGGCGAAGGAGGTTCGCGTGTTAGCACCTTCGCTCAAATGCCGCTCGATATTTTCCACCTGCACAATCGCGGCGTCGACGATCATCCCGAGGGAAATGGCCAATCCGCCCAAGGACATCAGATTCGCCGAGAGCCCGATCCGTTGCATAATCAAGAACGTGGTCAGCGTGGCAAGCGGTAAGGTCAGGGCGACGACCAGCGCACCTCGCAGATTTCTCAAAAATAGATAGAGGACGAGGACCACAACAACGGCGCCCTCCAGCAAAGCCCGCTCGACCGTTTCGAGTGCCCGAGTCACGAGTTCAAGACGGTCATAGAACGACGTGATGGTGACACCATCCGGCAACAGCCGATTGATCACTCCCACCTTCTCCTTCACGGCGGAAACAACTTGTCGACTATTTCCCCCGCGCAGCATGACGGCGATGCCTTGCATCACTTCGCCGGTTCCGTCTCGTGTGACACCTCCCAAGCGAACCGCATGTCCCTGACGAATTTCCGCCACATCCCGCAGGTAAATCGGCGTTCCCTGCCGGGCCGTCACGACAATGCGTTCTAGATCTTCAGCCGAACGTGCCAGCCCCTGACCATAGACCACCAACTTATCGCCGCCTCGCTCGATGTAACTGCCGCCGGCATTTTGGTTGTTCTCGGTCACCGCTGCCTGAACTTGTCGCAATGTCAGACCCAGGCTGGTCAAGCGATTGGGATCCACGAGCACATGGTACTGCTTCGATAGGCCACCCAGCGTATCGACATCCGCCAGCCCTGGTACGGCCCGCAGCATCGGACGAATCATCCAGTCATGAAGCGTCCGTAATTCCTGAAGGCTCTGTGATGGCCCCTCCACAAGGTACATGAAGACTTCGCTGAGTCCCGTACTCACAGGCCCGAGAACCGGATCAGCCCCAGGCGGTAACTGTGAACGGACCTGAACCAGCCGTTCCAAGACCAGCTGCCTGGCGAAATAACTATCGACCGTCTCCTCAAACACGACCGTAATCACTGAGATCCCGAACCGCGAGACCGATCGGATTTCCGTTTTCCCAGGCAAGTTAATCAATTCGATCTCAAGCGGAAACGTCACGAGTCGTTCGATTTCCGGAGGCGCCAGGGAAGGAGCGCGGGTAATGACTTGCACTTGGACCGGCGTCACATCAGGGAAGGCATCGATCGGCACAGAGCGGAATGCAACCGCTCCACCGATACTCACGCCGAACGCCGCCAGCAGGACGAGGGCCCGCTGTTCAAGCGCTGTGCGGATCAACCATTCGATCACAGCGGCCCACCCATCGACATCTGTCCGCGAAGCGCTTCGGACTTCAGCGCGTAACTGCCTTCCGTCACGACCTCATCACCTTCCTTCAGTCCGGTCTTGACCTCAACGTATTCATTCGATACCTCTCCGGTTTTCACGTCGAGCCATTCAAACCTCCGCGCGCCTTGGGTGACGAATACCATAGTGCGGTTGCCCACCTGCTGTAACGCGGTGCGCGGTATGGCCAACAGCGATTGTTCCTGTGCGCGTACCGTTACCTCGGCAAACATTTCCGGACGTAACCGCCGATCGGAGTTAGGAATCTGCAGCCGTGCCGTCACCGTCCTCGTGGCCGGATCGATCATGGCGCCGATATAGGTAATGGCGCCCTGAAATATTGTATCCGGATAGGCCGCGACACGAACCTCCACGGCAAGACCGGCTTTCAGCGCCCCAATCTGCTGTTCAGGGAAATCCGCCCTCACCCATACGGTGGAAAGATCCGCCACGGTGAAAAGCGTCTGACTCGAATCGACCACCTCGCCAATCGTCGCATTCCGCTCAATGATTTCGCCGGAGAAGGGAGCCCGCAGAAACACCTGGGCCACCTCAGCATGGGGCAGCTGTCCGGCAGACAGGCGTTCGATTTCCCGTTCGGCCATACCCAATAAGTGAAGTTTCTCTTCCGCTTCGTACAGCTCGGCACCGGCGTTTTCCCGCTCGGCCTCACGCCGCTGATATTCGCTGATCCCGATCGCACCTTCAGCTGAGAGCGCCTTGGCTCGCTCGAAGGCCTTTTCCGCCACTCGCATCGCCGTCCGCCGCTTGCGATATTCCAGCTGTGCCTCGCCAAACGCCGGGCTATCGAGCAGCAGAAGCCGCTCTCCCGATTGTACCCGGTCTCCAAGATTGGCATAGACAGCCACGATGCGTCCCGGCACTCGTGGGCCCAGATGGGCCAGACGATTCTCATTGGGCAAAATCTTTCCTCCCTGCGCCCTCAGCGACATTCGCATCGAGCGGTGCCCCACCCGCTCCGTATGAATCTGTGTAAGCAGTGAACTTCCCTCAGGCAGCTCGATCACGCCGGCTTCAGTCGCGGGCTGTGTCGCGTGCTGAGGCCTTTTCTGCGTCTCGTCCTGTGTCGGCTGGCACGATGCAGATACGGCAGTAATCGCGACGGCTACAGCAAGCCGTACAATACATTCCGGCAAAAGAGCCTTCCAGGAAGCCATCTTGGCACCTCTCCTCCCGCCGTGGCTCTTCGTCCAAGGCGCGTTTTGAAGCCAGGCTAGATAGTATGAACGGACAGGAAACTATGCAGGAAAAGCGGGCGGACCGCGGAAGGAAAGATCGTGAATCAACCGGGTAGGGGAACACGCAGCGAGAGCCTGTGGCACGTACGAAAAACTTGGCTCAGGATTCAACGTCACTGCGGGCATGAGAGCATAGGCGTGGCTCGAGAATGGATTGAACGACTTACGATCCGCATCAGCCAGAAGTGAAAAACCGATCTCGATATGTCGATGTCCCGATCCGGCCACAGTGGTACCGGCGTCGTGTGAATCAGTCACAAACGTCGGATGGCTCTCCACCTCGCACTCGAGATCGGGCGACATAACCGTATGCACAGTCCCACCATGGAGATGGCCTGCTTGTCCATGAAGATGGTCCGCGTCCGGATGCACATGAAACAAGGGCACCGCCAGCATCCACAGGGAGACCCAGCTCAGGACAGCCATCCGAAAACAACCGAGCGATGTACATGTCAAATTCATTGCGTATTAAGACTAACACAGTAGCCAAAGACCATCAATTAAGGGGCTTTTACTTGTCCCTCGCATTCGCGGTAAGGTCTCATCAACTCATTCATGAGGAACCGTATGACTCCTCCTATGCCGTCAGACCGACTCAACCAACGCCTCCCGACCGGCATCTGGGTCCTCGGATTGGTCAGCCTCTTGATGGACGTTTCTTCGGAGATGATCCATAGCCTCCTTCCGTTGTTCATGGTGACAGTGCTTGGAGCTAGTGCCACTGCCGTAGGCTTCGTCGAAGGCTTGGCCGAGTCCCTGGCGCTGATTGTGAAGATTTTTTCCGGCACGCTCAGCGACTATCTTGGAAAAAGAAAGGAACTCGCTGTTTTTGGCTATACCTTGGGAACACTGACCAAACCACTGTTTGCGCTGGCCTCCAGCCTTGGCGTCGTCCTAACCGCTCGCCTCCTAGACCGAATCGGTAAGGGGATCCGTGGTGCACCACGAGACGCCTTGGTCGCCGATATTGCGCCTCTTCACCTTCGCGGTGCGGCCTTCGGTCTGAGGCAGGCTCTGGATACGGTCGGGGCCTTCCTCGGCCCGCTACTGGCAACCTTGTTGATGGTACTGTGGGCCAATGACTTTCGCGCGGTCTTTTGGGTCGCCGTCATTCCCGGCATCCTGTCGGTGGCGCTATTAGTTGTTGGAGTTCAGGAGCCGTCAACTCGACAGGAGCGCAGCCGCGTGAACCCGATCCGATGGGAGAATCTCTCCCGCTTGGGACCTGCCTATTGGTGGGTGGTTGGGATTGGGGCCATCTTCACGCTTGCCAGATTCAGTGAAGCCTTTCTCCTACTGCGTGCCAACCAGGTAGGGGTTCCCCTCGCGCTGACCCCGCTCGTGATGGTTGCGATGAATCTCGTCTATGCCGGTTCAGCCTACCCTTTCGGCAAACTCTCGGACCGCATGAGCCACACAAAATTGCTCGTCCTTGGGCTGATGATCTTGATCGGAGCTGACCTGGTGTTGGCCGTGCACGGCCATTGGGGGATCGTGCTCCTGGGTGTGAGCCTGTGGGGACTGCACATGGGCATCACACAAGGTCTGCTGGCCACGATGGTGGCCGACACGGCTCCGGTTGATCTGCGCGGAACCGCCTATGGATTATTCAACCTGGCAAGCGGGCTCGCTATGCTCGTCGCCAGTGTTCTCGCAGGCTTGCTGTGGGATGGACTGGGCGCGTCAGTCACATTCTACGCCGGTGCGATTTTCTCCGGACTCGCGATACTCGGAGTGGTCCTTCGTTCGACAGCCATTCGCACCGTCAGCGATCGGTGATCAACATTCCCGAACAATTGTGATGCTCCTTCCGTTCAGAACCACATCCTCACACCGACCACGAATCGAATCTGGCTCGGATCTCCACCCTGCCGACGAACCAGTGTCGCAGTTTCGCCGAAGCTACGGTCCAAAGACAGACCGATGTACGGAGCAAATTCCCGACGAATCTCATAGCGCAGACGAGACCCAAACTCAAGATTGTTCAGCCCTGAACCGGTCGTAAACTCTTCCACTCGCTGGATAGCCAGGTTGGTTTCGAATCGCCCTTGAAGGATCAGCCGTTGCGTGAGCAGGAAATCTTTCGTATAGGACAGTCGCGCCGAAACAGCACCACGCTGATCAATGAATAACGCCGATTCGAACTCGTAGTTGTATGGGACAATTCCCTGTAGCCCGATCACCCCCATCCCACGCGCCACATTCCCGCCACGAAACGACTGCGTTTCCGTTCGAGCACCGACTTGAATGTCGTAATATTTCCAGAGAAATCGACCATAGAGCAATTGGAAGTCCACATCATAGTCGGCCTTGAACGCGGTATCCCGCTGCCCTTCGCTTTTGAACCAGAGTCGGTGGTGATCGCCGCCATACCAGCCTTCGAGGTCCCACCGGTAGTCACTGTTGCTTCCTCCTTCCCCAGTGCGGGGTCGATATTCCAACACATCCACCAATGTGAACAGACGGCGTTCCTGGTCGTTCACAGGACTGGGCCAATCCGGTTGTAAAACTCCATACACCTGAGACTTGTCCTGTGTCTGGCTCGGCTTGACCGTCATCGTGCTCTCGAAAACAGAAGACCCATGCTCATGCCTGTGCTCAGATTCCGCGGCAACAGTTCCCACGCCCACGCCTATACTCAGGGCACAGACGACGAACTTCCCCCAACATTGTTGGATCGTTCTACCCACTGGTCTCATCTCTGGCTGGTTATGGATCCACCTGAACAACGCGGAACATCCCTGCTTCCATATGCAGGAGGAGATGACAGTGAAAGGCCCAAGGCCCTGGGGCATCGGCGCTGACAACGACAGACAACCGTTCAGCTGGTTTGACGACGACCGTATGTTTTCGAGGAAGATAGGCGCCTGCACCGTTTTCGAGATGCATCCACATTCCGTGCAAGTGAAGCGGATGTTCCATCATCGTGTCATTGACGAAGGTCAATCGCACTCGCTCACCGTAACGAAAACGTATCGGTTCCGGTGCATCAGAGTATGTCTTTCCATCGAATGACCACATGTACCGTTGCATATGGCCGGTGAGGTGCAGCTCAATCTCTCGCTCCAGTGCTCGCTGATCCGGGTACGGCACGAGGCTCTTCAAGTCGGTGTAGACCAGGACAGGCCGGACCGCCTGCTCAAGCCCTCTGCCCGGTTCATGCATCCGGCTTTTAGAGTACTCAGCCACCGTTTGGTTACCGGTCCCGTGGTGATCTGGGCCATGCTGAACCGGCGTTGCACCTGGGATCACTGAATGGTGCTGTACGTCATGCTGTTCACCCCTCACCTCAGCCGGCGCTTCCCCATACATCATGCCATGAGTCGAAGTCAGCACCGACGATTCCAGAGCAGGATCGTGATGTCCGTGACCATGATCCACCATTCCCATATCTTCCATGGTCCGAAGTGGACGGGCACGACGCTCGGGGATTTCTCCTCGCATCCCAGATTGAGGAGCCAACGTTCCACGAGCATACCCGCTGCGGTCCATCGTCTCGGCGAAGATCGTGTACGCACGATCTTCGGTGGGCTGGATCAACACGTCGTAAGTTTCTGCGGGACCGAAGCGAAACTCTTCAACTGAAACCGGTTGCACATTTTGTCCGTCGGCCTGGACCACCGTCATAGTCAACCCTGGGATGCGAACGTCATAAAACGTCATAGCGGCAGCATTAATGAAGCGCAGCCGCACCCGTTCTCCCGGTTGAAAGAGACCAGTCCAATTGGCCGCAGCAGGCAGCCCATTCATCAAGAATGTGAAGGTCACGCCGGTCACGTCGGCAAAGTCGGTTGGATCCATCCGCATCTCGTCCCACATCACATAATTCCGTATCGCCGCCCA
>NIUT01000178.1 GCA_002254365.1 Nitrospira sp. UW-LDO-01 | reverse complement strand
GAGTATGAGCAGCCAAAGACTCATAGCGCGAATAGACCAAGTAACATCAGCGTTCCAACTGCAATGCTGGCGGCATACCAGCGAACATGCCCCGTCTGCGTGTGGCTCATCCAGCCATGGCAGGCCTCGGCGCACACCGCGAGCCACTCGTAGCCACGATCCAGCATGTCGTGCGGACGTCGGGTCAGGGTGAACCAGGGCCGCACGAACATGCGATCATAGAGTCGATCGAATCCCCAGCCTCCTTGGAGTAAGGTCATGGAAGGATGATCCGTCGATTGCTCGGCCCATCGCGTGGCCAACAGGGAACCGGGCAGGAACAGCAACGCAGCCAGCCCGATCCCGAGGAGGGCCGCGACGGTGACGGCCAGTTGCTCGCGACCCTCACTCCCCTCATCTATGTCTGGCAGCAGTTCGGTCGCCGGCAGCGCATGCGACAAGTAGTCACTGAAGACCGTCACATTCCCGAGAGTGTGAGGCATCTCGAGAAAACCGACGGTCAGCGCCAGGAACGCCAGCACCACCAGCGGCCCACGCATGGCCAGACCTGGTTCACCAGTCGGTGTGGTACGAACCTCTCCAAAAAAGACTCGAAAGATCAGCCGGAAACTGTAGAGGCCGGTCAGCAAGGCCCCGAACACTGCGCCGAACCAGATCCATTGGTGGCTTAAGGGTGAGGACCAGACCGACCAGAGGATCCAATCTTTGCTATAAAACCCGGATGTGATGAGGGGCACACCGGACATGGCCGCGGCCCCGATCAAAAACGTCCAGAAGGTCCAGGGCAGATGCCGACGAAGACCGCCCATCTTGAAAATGTCCTGTTCGTGGTGGAGGCTATGAATCACGGAGCCAGCGGCAAGGAAGAGCAAGGCTTTGAAGCAGGAATGGGTCAGAAAATGAAACAGCGCGGCAGACCAGGCTCCGACACCGAGCGCGAGAAACATATAGCCGATCTGGCTCATCGTCGAATAGGCGAGCACCCGCTTGATATCGGTCTGGACCAGCGCGCTGGAGGCCGCCAGCAGCAACGTCACCAGACCAAGCACCGCAATTACCTCTTGCACCATCGGTGCGAGTGCAAACAGATGATGCATCCGGGCGATGAGGTAGACCCCCGCCGTGACCATGGTAGCCGCATGGATGAGCGCACTGACCGGCGTAGGCCCTGCCATCGCGTCCGGCAGCCACACCTGAAGCGGCAATTGCGCCGACTTTCCAACCGCACCGATCAAGAAGAGTACCGCGACGATCATGGCCAGGTTTGAGCCCACCGGCCAGGCTTCCACCGCAAGACTCTGAACCTGTTGAATCGACAAGGTCGTAAATTGCGTGAACAGGATGAAGAGCCCGATGGCAAACGCCGTGTCACCAATACGAGTCACGATAAAAGCTTTCTGCGCGGCGGTGCCGTATTCCGGTTCGCGATACCAGAATCCNACAGGATGAAGAGCCCGATGGCAAACGCCGTGTCACCAATACGAGTCACGATAAAAGCTTTCTGCGCGGCGGTGCCGTATTCCGGTTCTCGATACCAGAATCCGATCAACAAATAGCTGCAGAGCCCCACTCCTTCCCAACCCAGATAGAGCAGAAGGAGATTGTCGGCCAACACCAGCGTCAGCATGGCGGACACGAACAGATTCATGTAGGCAAAAAATCTGGCGTACCCATCATCGTGAGCCATGTATTCGGCTGAATAGAGATGGATCAAGAAACCGATGCCGGTGATCACCGCCACCATCAAGAGCGAGAGCGCATCCAGATACCAAGAGATCCCGACCGTCATCCCGGACGTATCAATCCAGTTCCATAGCGTTTGCCGGTAGGACTCTTGATCGGGAAAGCTGCGGAAGAAATCTGCGGCGACCAGTGCGGTCGTCACGGCTGCCGTCCCCACTGAACCGGACCCGACCCACGCGACCTGGTGCCGGCTCAATCGCCCGCCGCACAGAACCAACAGCAGAAATCCAGCAAGCGGAAGGGCAGGAATAAGCCACAGGAGTTGTAACATTCTCGTCTTTCGTCCTTCGTCTTTTGCATCTCGCAAGCGAACAACGCTTCACGAGCGACGCTTCACGTCGTTATCCCTTCAATTCGCAGAATGCATCGGCGTCCAATGTTCGAAACCGATGTGACAGCTGCAGCACAATCCCCAGTGCCACAGACACCTCAGCTGCGGCCAGGGTAAGGATGAACAAAAACATGATTTCCCCATCGATTTGTCCCCACCGAGCCCCTCCGGCGATGAAGGCGAGCGCTGCGGCATTCAGCATGATTTCGAGCGACAGCAGCATGTACAGAATGTTCCGTCGACTCAATAAGCCGATCAATCCAAGACCAAACAACATGATAGCCAGCACCAATGCGGGTGTGCTCAACATCAACGACCTTCTCTCGAGAGACGACGCCCCAAGTGATAGGCACCGATCAACCCAGGCAGCAACAGCATGGACGCCAATTCCACCCCGATGATATAGGGCCCATAGAGGGCAATGGAGATACCTTTCTGTCTGGTTTCTGCGACAACGTTCACCGTATGATCCCCGACAGCGATAAGGTATCCCACCTCACCCAGAAGTATCAGAGCCAGGATACTGGGCCCGACCCATGCGGTGGGCGTCATCCACGTCCGCTCCTGTTCAACGGCGAGCGGCCCGAGGAGCATCACGACAAAGATGAAGAGCACCATGATGGCCCCGCCGTAAATAATGATTTCGAGCGCAGCGGCAAATTGAGCGCCTAAGAGATAGAAAATCAGGGCCAGCGCGATCAGTGCCACGACAAGGTAGAGCAGCGCGTGGACGGGATGCACATGCGTGATGACGCGCAGGGTCGCCAAGAACGTCACGGCAGCGGCAATGTAGAATAAAACTTCCATGACTCACATCCACTGACGTTTGTATCGCTTGGAGAAAGTGTTTCGAGTTCCGTGTTTCTTGTTTCGAGTATTGAGTTCATAGAGGGCGAAACTCGCAACCCGAAACTCACAACCTGCCTTACCTCACGGCATCAGACTCTTCACATCCACCGGTGGGAGCTCGTTCGCACCCTGTCCCTTATCCTTATCGCAAGTCCTCACGCCGGCCACGCGATAAAAATTATAGTTGTGATATTTGCCGGTCCCGCTGATAAGGAGATCCTCCTTCTCGTAGACCAGGTTCCGGCGCGCGTATTCGCTCTGTTCGAAATCCGGAATCAGTTGAATCGCATTGGTCGGACAGGCTTCTTCGCACATGCCACAATAGATGCAGCGCGAAAAGTTAATTCGGAAGAATTCAGGGTAACGGCGATCATGAGCCTCTGGACGATCCGCAGCCTGAAGCGCGATGCAATCAACCGGGCAAGCCGCAGAACAGAGGTAGCACGCGACGCAGCGTTCCTCTCCATCAGGATCTCTGGTCAGGACGATTCGCCCACGCCAGCGTGGGGGCAAATAGGGGCGCTCTTCCGGATACTGAACCGTGACCGGCTTCGTAAAGGTCCGTTTGAAGACGACCCATAACCCGATGACCAGATTCCGGGCATAGATCCATGTGTTCATCATACGTCCGGCCGTTCCATCAGCATCAGTTTCCTCGTACAGAATCCGATCCAGACTTACTCAACATGGTGAATTCCGGTGCGCCGGCTTTCCACAACACGATCCCACCGGTCAGCAGGAGATTGATCAACGCCAGCGGCATCACCACCTTCCAGCCGAATGTCAGCAGCTGGTCAAAGCGGAACCGTGGCCATGTCGCCCGAATGAGGATGATCAGGACGATGAACCCGAACATCTTCAAGGCAAACCAAACAGCCGGCGGCAACCAGGGTCCGTGCCACCCACCAAAGAAGAGAATGACGGTCATGGCCGAGAGCAGCAGGATGCTGAGATATTCGCCCACAAAAAACATCCCGAACTTCATCCCGCTGTACTCCGAGTGGTAACCGGCGACAAGCTCAGCTTCCGCCTCAGGCATGTCGAACGGGGTACGATGGGCTTCAGCTAGTCCCGCCATGAAAAAGCAGAGAAACCCGAAAAACTGAGGAATCACAAACCATTGATCCCGTTGGGCCTCCACAATGTCGCTCAGGTTGAATGATCCCGCTAAGAGCACCGTGCCCATCAGCGACAACCCCATAAAGACTTCGTAACTCAACAACTGTGCGATCGCCCGAAGGCTGCCGAGAAATGCGAACTTGTTATTGGAAGCCCAGCCTCCGATGATGACACTGTAGGCAGCGAGGCTCGACATGGCCAAAAAGAACAGGACCCCCACATTGAGATCAGCAACCACGAAATCAGGCGCAACCGGCACTACGGCAAACGACATGAGTGCGGTGATCACGACGATGGCCGGTGTGATCACAAACACCGCTTTATCGGCGAACGGCGGAATCCAGTCTTCTTTCGTGAAGATCTTGATCATATCCGCCAACGATTGCAGGCACCCGCCTGGGCCGAGACGGTTCGGCCCGTAGCGTTCCTGCCAGACACCAAGCAGTCGCCGTTCAAGCCAGATCAGCATTCCAGCCAAGGTCAGGCAACTTCCAAGAATGACGGCGATGGTGACTGCGGTGTGGCTCCAATCGATCATGCCGCCCTTCGCTTTCCTTCGGTCTTGATCGTCTCAAACAGATCAATCCACGCCGGCATTCTGACGCCGAACACCTCAGGCACAAGAGAGAGACCTCCCGTACCCACTGGGGTGGACGATTCAAAGTGAACAGCGAGCGAGTACATCGTCCCCTGCCACGCCAGATCAATCGTGCTGTGATTCTCGAGACTCAACCGTGCTCCATCGGACGGATGCAAGGACAAGAAAGGTTTCGCAATCCGTTCCACAATCGCCGGAGATCGATTGCTGAGTTCGTCGCTTCCAAATACGGCGGAGAGGGGAAGCAACAACCACTGCCGAGAGGCCGGTTGAAACGCAGGTGGAATGGAGGTGAACCAAGCTGGTGCATTCGTTGCCACTGGTTCGAGCAGCCTCACCCCCGGCATTTCATTGCGTAATGGTCCACCAACTTCATCCTGATAGGTGTTCAGCGCCTGGATAGAATTCCAGGCCGGAGCCCAGAATTGGGAAATCAGCGGAGAGGGCAGCGGTCCTCGGTATCCCTCCATCGTGAAGGCCAGCGGCGAGTCTTGGTCGACAGGGGGAGGCGGCTCATGCATGGTCAGATGAGAGAGCAGCGACGTACGCCCGCTACACCGTTCAGACTGTCTGGGGAATTTTTGACCAACCAAACGAAAACTCGCCGATGGTGCGACCTCTCCCATGCGTGCCAGATCCGGAGCAGTCGTCGCTGTTGCGGAGACCGCATCATCGAAGGTGCGCCAGGTCGCCACTCCCGCTCCACTCTCACCATCCTGGGAGGTGGCGCGGGCCAGATCACTCAGCCATCGCCAACTCTCTTTGACGTCACCATTCTGAACAAAGACTTGGTAAAAGCGCTGGGCTCGTCCTTCTTGATTCACAAAGGTCCCATTGGATTCCGGACCTGTGGCTGCCGGAAAGAGTACGTCGGCATGGGCCGTTGTGCGATGCTCAAGGGAATCGATGACCATCACCGTGTGTGCCTTGTCTAAGAAGGCATCGACGGTCGCGTGGTCCGCCCGGCGAAACAGGTCGTTCTCCAGCACAATCACCGTATCGGCCTTCCCCTGATTGATTTTCTCAAAGGCGTCCTTCAGGCTCCCACCCCCGAGCAGTGCAAGACCCGCACTATTCGCCTCCGGGAGCACGAAGCTGAGTCGCGATTGTTTCCCTTGTTGGTGCAACGCCCAGGCAACATTGGCAGCCGCTTCAATCGTCGCCTGAGAGCCACTTCCCGTTCCGGCAATGACCAACGGGCGTTGCGCCTGCATCAGCGCGTCAGCGATGCGCTGAGCGAGGTCTCGTACGTCACTGCTGAGATCTGATACGGTCGGTGCTTCAGGTCCGATACTGCCGGCCACCGCGAATCCCAGTCTGGCGACATCATCCGGTGCGGCGAAGTAACTATCGGTCGCATACTCGTGCAACCACGTCTGCCGATGGCCAGCCATGAAGAGAGGGCCTCGCCGGTTCTGTACGGCATTGCGCACGGCCGCCTCATCCCACTGCGGAATCTTCAATTCCTCCACTCGCTCCATCGGCTGTTGGCGGATGGACTGCAGAAGGGCCAGAGCAAGGCGTGGAGCCTCGTTCAAGAGATCAGGCCCAAGCACAAGGACCGCATCGGCTTGTTCTGCATCACGGATAGACGCGGACAGGACCGGTCCATCTCGCAGGACATTCAGGATCGTGGAGAGCAGCTGTTGTTCCTGCTCATCGACCCCTTGATAAAATTGCTGCGGTCCGACCAAACTTCTAAGCGCCACATTGGCCTCAAGCGACGCACGAGGTGAGCCGATGCCCACAATCCCACGAGACTTTCGTAATCGATCCGCGGCGAACTCCAGAGTCTTTGACACGTCCTCCGGCATTCCCGGCTGGATACGGTCGGATCCCGACCGTACAAGAGGACGTGTGATGCGATGGTCGCTATTGACATACTCGTAACCAAATCGTCCCCGATCGCACAAAAAATAGCCGTTGACCTGGCTGTTGAACCGATTCGTGATTCGACGCAGAGTACCGGATCGTTCACCAGCGGTGGTATTACAACCAAGACTGCAATGCGGACAAATTGATTGGGCCGATTGTAAATCCCATTTCCTCGTATAGTGATGGAAGAAGGTTTTGTCGGTGAACACGCCGGTCGGACACACCTCCACCAAATTACCGCTGAATTCATTCTCCAAGGTGCCGTCCTGCTCCCGGCCGAAGTACAGGGCGTCATGCGCCCCGAAGACATTGAGATCCCGTCCACCCGCGTAGTCGCGATAGAATCGTACGCAGCGGTAGCATTGAATACATCGGTTCATCTCATGACGAATGAAGGGGCCGAGCGCCTGGTTACGATGCGTCCGTTTGGGAAAGCGAGAGCGCCGGTACACATGCCCGGTCATGACCGTCATGTCTTGCAAATGGCACTCCCCTCCTTCGTCACACACCGGACAGTCGTGCGGATGGTTCACCATCAACCATTCAATGACGGATGCGCGAAAGGCCTTCGCCTCAGGATCGTCTATAGAGATACGCGTGCCATTGGTGGCCGGTGTCATGCAGGACATCACGAGTCGGCCACTCTGATCCTTATCGTCTTTGAATTGTTTGACGGCACATTGCCGGCAGGCCCCGACCGATCCCATCGCCGGGTGCCAACAGAAGTACGGCACGTTCAACCCATGGCCGAGACAGGCCACCAGTAGGTTCTGCCGTTCATCGACGCTATACGACTTGTTATCGACGATGATGGTCGCCATAGGCCTAGACGAAAGTCTTCTGCTGCGCCGACTTCTTGCTCCAGGGGCATCCACCGATGGAGATATGTCGCTCAAAATCGTCACGAAAATATTTCAAGGCCGACTGCAACGGGGCCATCGCGCCTGGTGCAAGGCCGCAGAAAGTGTGCCCTGGCGCCAGCCATTTCGTGTGCATCTCAAGCAGCGACAAGTCATCGTTGGTCGCGCGTCCCTCTTCGAACGACATCAAGAGTTTTGCCACCCACGGCAACCCTTCACGACAAGGAGTGCACCAACCACAGGACTCACGAGCAAAGAACTTTTCGAGGTTCAACACGAATCCAACGGGACAGGTCTGGTCATCCAGGATGATCATGGTTCCCGTGCCAAGACGGCCTACGTCTGGCGGGAATGAAGAAAAATCCAGGGGGAGATCCAGGTGCTCCTCGATCATAAAGGCAGTGGAAATTCCCCCCGGCAGCAGGCCTCGAAACCGCACGCCCTCTGCCATCCCCCCAGCATGCTGCTCCAACAGTTCACGCGCAGTGGTGCCGAACGGCAGCTCCCACCAGCCTGGATTCCGGACGCGCCCACTGATGCCGTACATCTTGGTGCCACCATCCTGAGTGTGGCTCAAGCGGTGATACCAATCGGCACCGTGATGAATAATGTGGGGAATGTTGTAGAGCGTCTCGACGTTCTGGACGATGGTCGGCTGCCCCCATAAACCGACCGTCTGCGGAAAGGGAGGTTTCGCTCGTGGAACCGCACGCTTGCCTTCCAATGCGTTGATCAGTGCCGTTTCTTCTCCGCAAATGTACCGCCCTGCACTGGAATGGAGATGAAGGTCGAAGCGAAATGTCGTCCCAGGGAGAGGCTTACCGAGATACCCTGCTTCATAGGCCTCCGCAATGGCCTGATTCAGTCGCTGAGCGGACAGGTGATATTCACCACGCAAAAAGATATAACCAACCTCCGCATCCAAGGCATACCCGGCCATGATCATGCCCTCGACCAACCCGTGAGGATCTCCCTCCATCAGGATGCGATCTTTAAAGGTCCCCGGTTCCATTTCATCGCCATTGGCGACGATATACTTGGGTTTTTGAGCATCAGGCCCCATCGGGACGAAGCTCCATTTAGCCCCTGTCGGGAACCCACCCCCCCCC
>NIUT01000177.1:7306-10742 GCA_002254365.1 Nitrospira sp. UW-LDO-01 | reverse complement strand
TCTTTGGCCGTGATGACCGCATCCTTATCCACGTTGCAAAACATCGCAATCTTGCCCTTGAGCTCCGGGGGAATATACCGGTCGGTTCGGCACAAAAGGATATTGGGTTGAATGCCGATTTCCCGAAGCTTGTTGACCGAGTGTTGCGTCGGCTTGGTCTTCAGTTCACCGGCTGCACCGATGTACGGCACCAAGGTCAGGTGAACATACAGCACATTGTCGCGCCCGACGTCGTACGGCATCTGTCGAATGGCTTCAAGAAACGGGAGACTTTCAATATCTCCGACCGTCCCACCGATTTCGATGATGGCGACATCCACGCCCTTGGAGATCCGCATGATCGCCTGTTTAATCTCATCCGTCACATGCGGCACGACCTGAACCGTCCCTCCAAGATAGTCCCCCCGCCGCTCTTTGGTGATGACCGAATGATAGATCCGACCCGTCGTGTAATTACTTTCTTTCGTCAGTGAGAGCGAGGTGAATCGCTCATAATGTCCCAGGTCGAGATCGGTCTCGGCGCCATCGTCTGTGACGAAGACCTCGCCGTGCTGGTAGGGGTTCATCGTCCCGGGATCGACATTGATGTAGGGATCCAGCTTAAGGAAGGTGATCTTCAATCCACGGCTTTCGAGGAGGTTTCCAATGGAAGCCGATGCCAGTCCCTTTCCAAGCGATGAAACCACTCCACCGGTCACAAAAATAAATTTATTCATGGTTCCCCTCTCTCCTGGACGTCAGGTCGACCGATCCCCGCTAGGCACCTCATCCCTTAAAAAACATCCCGCCGCTCTTCAACTCACGTTTGACCGCCAGATACTCCTGCAGTCGTTCCGCAACATCAGGCACGTCTTCCGGACGATCCACCCTCAGTGAGGCATGCTTGGTTTCCCACACCCGGATGCGAATGCCATGGTCGAGCGCACGAAGTTGTTCAAGCTTTTCAGCATCCTCGATGCGACTGGTCGGGAGGGAGGCCAATCGAAGCAACGTGTCTTTCGTATAGATGTAGAGTCCGAGATGAATATAGTGGAGCCCTCCAACCACTTGCGGCTTGGGGTCGTCGCGAACCAACGGGATCGGCGCGCGTGAAAAGTAGAGCGCATCGCCTTTCGTATCGGTCACGACTTTCACCACGGCAGGATTGAGGAGATCTTCCGTCGAATCAATCACTCGCTTCAGCGTTCCCATCTCCACACCACTGTTCAAAAACGGCTCGACCAGATCGGTCAACAGGTCAGGCGTCAAGGGAATCTCGTCCCCTTGCAAGTCTACGAAACAATCTCCTGCAAACATGCGAGCCACGGCAGCCACCCGATCCGTTCCCGTCCGGTACTCGCCAGGAACGATGAGGACACGCCCTCCAAAGCGCTCGACCGTCTTTTTGATACGTTCATCGTCGGTCGCGACGAGCACCTCCGACACGGCACGACAGGCCGCCGCCTGCTCGTACACATGCTGAATCATCGGCTTGCCGTTCAGCTCGACCAGCGGTTTCCCTGGAAAACGGGATGAGCCGTATCGAGCGGGAATCACCACGGTCACGGTTCGCGAAGTTTTAGTCATCTCCAAAGGCTTCAGACAACTGCGTCGGTGACACCGTCGCCGTTCCTACCATTCCGACCACGATCCCGGCCGCATAATTGGCCATCGTTGCTCCGGTCTTGATATCAGCCCCCGCTGCAAGGGCCAGTGCCAGCGTCCCGATGACCGTATCACCCGCGCCAGTGACATCATAGACTTGCCGAGCCTTTGTCGGAAGATGCCATGCTCGACCATCCTTTTCATAGAGACTCATGCCCTTCTCACCCCGCGTGATGAGAACGGACTGACAACCAAGCCGCTGGCGGATCATGGCCCCAGCTTCGTTGATCGTTTGATTGTCATCCCCATGCATGCCCGACGCTTGCGTCGCCTCCAGGTGATTCGGCGTAATGACCGTCACACCTTTATAGAAATTAAAATGTTCGACCTTCGGATCGACGATGACCGGAACCCTGCGCAACGCCGCCAGACGTGTGATCTCCGCCATCAACGTCGCGGACACGACGCCTTTGGCATAGTCCGAGATCACAATACAGGACAACTCACGGAGTTTGGACTCAACAAACCGGACGATCTTCCGTCGCAGCGGGGCCTTTAACTCAGTTCGGCCTTCGATGTCATAGCGAACGATCTGCTGGTTGTGGGCGATGACCCGACTCTTCCTGGTCGTCGGTCGCTCACGATCGGTCACGACGCCACCGAGGCTCGCCTTGGTGTTTCCCAGTTCCTTGAGCAACCGCCTCCCGCTCTCATCCGATCCGATCACCCCACAGAGATAGGCCTTTCCCCCGAGCGCCATAATATTGCTGTAGACGTTGGCTGCCCCACCGAGTCGGATCGACTCCGATTCGACATGCACGACCGGGACCGGCGCCTCAGGAGAGATCCGACTCACCCGTCCCATCACATAATGATCAAGAATCAAATCGCCGATCACGAGGACGGAGGCCTGCGGAAACCGACACAGATACTCGCGGAGTACCGTGGATGAAGGAGATTCACTCTTCCCCTGTGACTCCTTCTTGGGAAGAATGATGCCCCCGCGTTTTTTTACTGAATGGCTTTGGCGAATCGTTCCCACCGAACCCACTCCGTCCAATTTCCCTGTCCGTTCCAGGACCAATAGATACGGAACGCTTTGCCGCGGATTTTCTCCTCACGGACGTACCCCCAAAACCGACTGTCCAGGCTTTGGTCGCGATTGTCACCCATGACGAAATAGGACTCCTCCGGAATCGTCACTGGGCCAAAATTGTCGCGAGGGTTGACCGTCCCGTCGATGATGCCGGGATCAATGCGTTGGGTAAAGGCTTTGTCATCAAGCGGCTGACCGTTCACCAGGACAACCTTGTTCCGTAACTGAACCGTGTCCCCAGGCAATCCCACAATGCGCTTGATAAAATCCTTCTCTTCATCCTCGGGAAACCGAAAGACGATGATATCGCCACGTTGCGGCTTGCCGAACGTGACGACGGTGGTGGACGTATAACAATTGACCGGTGGAAAACTCCATTGCAATTTGCAGTCCGTCGGCCACTGCAGACCATAGGACAGCTTGCTGACCAAAATATGATCTCCGATCAGCAAGGTAGGAATCATGGATCCCGACGGAATCTTGAAGGCCTGTACGACAAACACGCGAATGGCGAATGCCAACAACATGGCGACGATGATCGCTTCCGCATACTCTCGAACGATGGACTTGCGTCCAGCCTGGTCGGCGTTGTCGGCAACCTTGGAACGGGTGAGCGAGGCCGGTTCACCGGGCCTTGACCCGCCGGACAACTTGTCCACATTGCGCTGATTGGAATCGGAGCTCATTCGTCTCCGACCTTGAGAATCGCCAGGAAGGCTTCCTGCGGAACTTCGACACTACCGACCGCTTTCATGC
>NIUT01000177.1:0-7290 GCA_002254365.1 Nitrospira sp. UW-LDO-01 | reverse complement strand
TCCTTTTGTTTCTCCAGCAACTTCCGTTTCCGCGTGATATCACCGCCATAGCATTTCGCCAACACATTTTTCTTCATCGCCCCGATGGTCTCACGCGCCACGATCTTACTCCCGATGGCCGCCTGAATGGCGATCTCATACATCTGCCTCGGAATCAATTCCTTCATTTTTTCAGCGAGCTGACGCCCGCGCTGCACCGAACGATCCTTGTGCGTAATAAAGGACAAGGCATCGACCGCCTCGCCGTTCAGTAAGATGTCGAGTCGCACCAGATCGGATTCGCGATAGCCGAGCAACTCATAATCCAGCGATGCATAGCCCTGTGTGCGGGACTTGAGTTTATCGTAAAAATCAAGAATGACCTCATTGAGCGGCAATTCATAACTGATCATCACCCGCGTCGGATCCAGGAAGTGGATGCTTCGCTGAATGCCTCGGCGCTCCTGGCACAGCTGAAGAATGGCCCCCATATATCGTTCCGGCGTAATGACCGACGCGAGAATAAACGGCTCTTCGAACGACTCGATGCTGCTGGGAGGCGGGAGCTGTGAGGGATTCATGACCTCCGACACCTCGCCTTTGGTCGTCATCACACGATACACGACGGTAGGAGCCGTGGTGAGCAGCGTCAAGTTATATTCACGCTCAAGGCGTTCTTGAATGATCTCCATATGGAGCAGACCCAAGAACCCGCAGCGAAACCCAAACCCCAAGGCCAAGGACGTTTCTGGTTCGTAGACGAACGACGAATCATTCAGCCGGAGCTTGACCAGCGCATCCCGCAAGTCTTCATACCGAGCGGTGTCGGTGGGATACAACCCGCAGAACACCAACGGTTTGACGTCTTTATACCCTGGAAACGGTTCACGCGTCGGCGATACCGCATCCGTGAGCGTATCTCCAATTTTGACGTCCGCCACTTCCCGCATATTGGCGCAGAGGTATCCCACCTCGCCGGTCAGCAGTTCCGTCTTCTTCGTACGCTTGGGGGCAAAGTTCCCGACTTCCATCACCTCGAACGTGCGATCGTTCGACATGACTTTGATTTTCATGCCGGGTCTAATCGCCCCATCCACCACCCGCGTCAACACAATCACACCCTGATAGTTATCGAACCATGAGTCGAAGATCAGCGCCTTGAGCGGCGCCTGTGGATCGCCTGACGGAGGCGGTACCCGCGCGATGACTGCCTCCAAGACCTCCGGCACACCCTTGCCTTCCTTCGCACTAATCGGAAGGGCATTATCGGCCTCGAGTTGCAACACATCTGCAATCGATTGCTTGGTCCCATCGACATCCGCGCTCGCAAGATCAATCTTATTGATCACCGGAATAATGGTCAGGTTGTTCGCCATCGCTAAATTCACGTTGGCAATCGTCTGGGCCTGCACGCCTTGCGTCGCGTCAACGAGCAAGAGCGCCCCCTCGCAAGCCGCCAGGCTGCGCGAGACCTCATAGGTGAAGTCGACATGCCCCGGCGTATCGATCAAATGCAACGCATAGGTCTTCCCGTCCTTGGCCTTGTACCGGATCGCCACTGCATGGGCCTTGATCGTAATGCCACGTTCCCGTTCGAGATCCATGGCATCGAGGATCTGATCTTTGGCCTCTCGGGCAGTAACTGCGCCAGTAGCTTCGAGGAACCGGTCAGCGAGGGTTGATTTGCCGTGATCGATATGAGCGATTATGGAAAAGTTGCGTATAAGACTTTGCAAATCCTAACTCATTTGGTGAAAATCGCTTCATTATAGTAACTGCCTTCTGGGTTGTCAAAGAGATCACCCCCACTTATAATCACGCGCAGCCCCGAGGCCCTTGCCTCGTTGATCGGCATGAGTCATTCCGTCAATCGTTGCCCAACCTTCTTGCCTCGTGCAATTGCCGAATGACGTCCATATCATCAGCATGACTCGACCACCTTCGACGCAGCAACTCAGAGACTGGGACCGCCGCTATCTGTGGCACCCGTTTACCCAGATGCAGGAGTGGGAGCAAGAGGACCCACTCATCATCGAGCGTGGGAAAGGCTCGTATCTCATCGATACCGAGGGCAAGAAATATCTCGATGGCACCTCATCAATTTGGGTCAATGTCCATGGCCATCGCCACCCGGCCCTTGATCGAGCCATCAAGAAGCAGCTCGACAAAATCGCCCACTCAACATTTCTGGGGCTCTCGAACCCACCGGCGATTGAGCTCGCCCGTGAGTTGATCCGCATCGCTCCCAAGGGGCTCGCCCGCGTCTTCTATTCGGACAACGGCTCAACCGCGGTCGAGATTGCCCTGAAGATGGCCGTCCAGTACTGGCAACAACAGCATCCCGAGGCCGGCCCCAAGAAGACGTTCCTCCATCTGAAGCTCGCCTACCATGGAGATACCATCGGGGCCGTGAGCGTCGGTAACATTGAGCTCTTCCATGCTCGGTTTAAACCGCTCCTGTTTCCAACGGTGGATGTAGAGCCGCCCCACTGCTACCGCTGTCCGCTCAAGCTCACGTATCCATCTTGTGGGATGGCCTGTATGGAGCCGATCGAAGACATCGTAAAGCGCCGTCATCGGGATTTAGCCGGTGTGATCATCGAACCACTCATGCAAGCTGCGGCCGGCATGATTCCCCAACCACCCGGCTATCTGAAGCGAATCCGTGAGCTCTGTACCGAATTCAAGGTCCTTCTGATCGTCGACGAAGTCGCGACAGGCTTTGGACGTACCGGCAAGATGTTCGCCTGTGAGCACGAAGGCGTCACGCCGGATCTCATGGCCATCAGCAAAGGGCTCACCGGCGGGTACATGCCGCTGGCGGCGACCCTGACCACGGATGAGATCTATCAAGGCTTTCTCGGCAGCTACGACGAGTTCAAAACCTTCTTCCATGGCCACAGTTTTACCGGCAACCCACTGGGCTGTTCCGTGGCCCTCGCCAATCTCATGGTTTTTCGTCAGGAAAAGACGCTCGCTCAACTCGCTTCAAAAATTAAACTCTTCCGCCGGTTACTGGCACCGCTCGCGGCAATCCCTCAGGTCGGTGACATTCGCCAGCGGGGACTCATGGCAGGCGTTGAATTGGTTCTGGACAAACGGGGCAAAACCCCCTACCCACTCAGCGTCAAGGCCGGCCATCGCGTGGCAGCCATCGCTCGATCAAAAGGATTGATCTTGAGACCGATCGGGAATGTCCTTGTACTTATCCCACCGCTCGCGATCTCCAAAGATGAATTGAAGAAAACGGTGGAAATTCTCAAGCAATCCATAGAGACTCTCCAGAGAGATGCATCGCCAATCCACGGTACGTCCAACCACCGGTAGCACGAGATGCCTTCTATGAAGACCTATGATTTTCTCATCATCGGCGGCGGAGTCATCGGCCTCAGCATCGCGCGCGAGCTTCGAGCACGGCGCAGCGACGCCAGCATCCTCTTAATAGAAAAGGAGCCCTCCTGCGGAGCCCATGCCAGTGGTCGCAATAGTGGGGTCCTTCACGCGGGGTTCTACTATTCACCCGACAGCCTGAAAGCCAAATTCACCCGCCTCGGGAATGAGCGACTCACGGCGTACTGTCAGGCGAAACAGATCCCCCTCAATACATGCGGCAAGCTTGTCGTGGCCAAAGATGCGGCGGATTTGCCGTCACTTGACGAGTTAGTCCGTCGAGGCCAGATCAACGGCATTGAGCTCCAACCTCTCACAGAAGCAGAAGCCAAATCGATCGAACCTCGAGTCAAAACCTATCAACGAGCCCTGTTCTCCCCGCGCACCTCGACCGTCAACCCGCTCCATGTCGTCAATTCGATGCAACAGGATGCAATCCGTGAGGGGATTCACATTCAGTGTGGCACGGCCTATCGAGGCCGAGACAACGGAACCGTTCGAACCAACCAGGACCGCATTGCCGCCGGATATGTCGTCAATGCCGCAGGTCTCTACGCTGATAAGATTGCCATGGACTATGGGTTTTCCGAAAAGTATCGCATTCTACCCTTCAAGGGGCTCTACCTGTACTCCGATGAGCCCCCAGGTTCGATTCGCACGAATATTTATCCTGTTCCTGATCTCAGAAACCCATTCCTTGGTGTTCACTTCACGATCACGGCTGATGGAAAAGCCAAGATCGGCCCGACCGCTATCCCGGCCATGTGGCGGGAAAACTACGAAGGGCTCGGGAATTTCGATCTCGGTGAACTGATGGAAGTCGCGAGCCGAGGACTCGGCCTGTTGACCGGCGCAGGATTCGACTTCAGACGGTTGGCGATGGAGGAGATTACCAAGTATTCCCGGAGCAAGATGGTGTCGCTCGCCTCTGTCCTCGCCGACGGGGTAGACGAGCGCAACTACCAAAAATGGGGGCGTCCCGGCATTCGAGCGCAACTACTCGACATCACCAAGAAGAAGCTCGAAATGGATTTTGTCCTCGAAGGCGACGATCGTTCCATGCACGTCCTGAACGCCGTCTCTCCCGCTTTTACCTGCTCACTCCCATTTGCCAGTTACGTCTGCGACCATATCGACAAGGCACTCGCCTGACACCACCGGTTATTGGAAAAACCTTCAAGCAGCGCTCTCGCATCGCTCAACAACTCAACGTACGACAAAAAGTACGCTTCGCTCCTTCGCTCGTTGTGGCCCTGCTGGGAAATAGACCTCTTGCATAACCTCATTGCGTCAGGTCCTTGTTGTACACTGCCGCAATCAGGGTGAAGCGCAGGCCGAAGCGTTTTCTGTGGTTTCCGTATCGGTCGGAGACAATCTTAAAGCGTTTCATGGCACCAATGACCTGCTCTGCAGGCACGCGGTCTTGGGAGATTGTGCGGTTATGCTGTTGATCATCCTTGTTCAGGGGATTCTTTTTGCTGCATTTTTTTGGCATCGTGGTCCTGCCATGCAGTTTCTGTAGGCCCATGTACCCGGTGTCGGGATGGAGCCTGACCCGTGATTGCTTGAACAGCCGGAAGTCCTGCCGGCGGCCAGCCGCATGGGCGACGCAGATAATTGTGCCGGTGGTCTTCTCCACGACGAGCTGCGCCTTCAGGGTGTGGCGTTTTTTCTTGCCCGAGTAGTGGCGGCGCTGCTTTTTGAGGTCGCTCCACGGGCGTTTCTGTCGCGTCGATGAGGACGCTCTCGTACGGCCGGTCGCTGCGGAGCAGGGCGCTCTTGCCGGGAAGTGTGAACGCCCTGCTCTTGATGAGCGTATCCTCGCACCAGCGGATGCTGCTGTAGGCGGTGCTCTCGCTGACCCCGTAGCTCTAGCCGATATGGAGATATGTGCGGTATTCGCGCCAGTATTCCAGCGTCATCAGGAGCCGTGTTGCCACGGCCAGATGATTCGGCTTCCCGCCCCGCTCCTTGCGGCACACCTCGGCGGTGTGCAGAACGGGCACCATCTCATGAAAGGTTCGTTTTCGGACCCCTGTCAGCCGCCGGAACGATGCATCAGGCCTATCTTCAACACTCTGTATCTCCATGATTAGTCCCCCTCTGCCATCGAGTACAGAGAATCATATTCCGGGCGGCAAGGGAATCCCTCACGAGGGGTTATGCAAGAAGTCCATTCTACGCGGCACGTCTGCCCTGCCGGAGCAAGCGGAAAACTCGATCCTCGCAGGTCCGCTGAAACTCAGCCTGCGGTACTCTCTCTCCGCTAGGTCCAGGTGATTCACGGAAAGTGACACCCTACGTCATCTGGTAGGTTCGACTCCGCTTTAGTCGACGGAGAACAATCGTTTGCACTTCCTTCGGTCGTCAGTCACGTTGCGGACAATGATTCGTCCAAGCCTCTCCCCCTCGCTTCACAACAGCATGATCCACATGTCGTCCCATTAATCCGAAGGCCTGTGCGTCTGTTGTAGCCGAGCCACATACAATGGCGGGGGCGTTCCCTGTTTCGCCTCGCCCCAATAGATTGTCTGATGGGGAAATGGAATTTCGATCCCTTTGGCATCGAATGTTTTCTTGATGCGCCGATTCATCTCGCGCCCGATGCGCCATTGTTTGATAGGCTGCGTCTTGACTCGGCATTTGATGATCACGGCGGAATGGGCAAATTGATCCACCCCGAGCATCTCCAACGGGTCCAGAATATCGTCCTTGAACGCCGGATCAGCTTGTAACTCGTCGGCGATCGACTTCAGGGTAACCATGACCTCATCGACATCTTCTCGGTAGGCCACGCCGACATCGAAGACATAATAGGAGTAATCCTTCGTCATGTTCTTAACCTTGTCGATCACTCCGTTCGGTACGACATGGACATTGCCTGCTAAATCCCGCAACCTGATGGATCGAAGCTCGATTTGTTCGACAAGGCCGGATACTCCGGCAACTTCAACGACATCTCCGACACGAATGGAATTCTCCAACAAAATAAAAAATCCGGAGATCACATCCTTCACAAGGCTTTGCGCACCGAAACCGATAGCCAATCCTCCAAGCCCAGCCGCCGCCAACATGGGCTTCAAATCGATCCCCATCTCCGACAAGATCATCATGACCCCCACAAAGAAGATCGCGATCCTCGCCACGTCTCTGACAATCTGCGTCAACGTACTCGCGCGCTGGATCTCGGCCGGATCGGGCAATGCGCCTTCATACAGCCTGCGGAGCTTCGCCATTCCACGCTGCAGGAGCGAGAACGCGACGATCATAGTCGTCGCAATCAAGACGACGCGGATTCCCGAGGTGGATAACCAATCAAATGATCGATCGAGTATGCGAGTGACATACGAAACAGGCATCACACACCTCCTCTACCGCAGAGCATGTTCAAGAGACAGCCGGCGCCGATCGGCGCTCTTGGCTCACTCCGGGGACTGTTGTTCCGATAGGATATAGACCGTCGCGGAATATCCAGGGACTGTCACCGACGTTCCCTGAGCCTGGATCGCCAATTGTGGTGGCAGGCCGTCTGCTCCGCTTCCGGCGAACTCTTCCGCTCTCGAACTCAACCGCCGTTGCCACACCCCCACCGGCGCGGTGAACAGACAGACCACGGGTGTTTTCTTGAGTCCTAGAAGAAGCAACGCCTGGTCCCCCGTATTGGACCACCGATGCAGCACGATACGGGGAATAAGGTCAGCAACTGTCTTCAAAGTCAAGCGAGCTGACTGACCGGTTCCCGCCATGACGCCCCACTCTTCACCATCGCATTGAGAATGGTGAGCAGTTTCCGCATGCAGGCCGTCACCGCCAACTTTTTCGCCTTCCCGGCCTGACACACGCGTTGATAGAACGTGCGAATCAGAGAGGTTCTTCGTGTCGCCACCAAGGCCGCCATATAGCTGTCTCTTATACACATCT
>NIUT01000176.1 GCA_002254365.1 Nitrospira sp. UW-LDO-01 | reverse complement strand
GGCGCTGGCGCGTGCCTTTGAAAAAGCCAACCCCCGTGCGTATATTGATATTCTATGGGACGAAGACTCAACACCAACCCAATTAGTGAGGTCCGACCAGGCGCAAATTGCCGTCACTGGTGTGGAAGACGCGACACTGATGGCTTCACAAATCGGCTGGGACGGTATCGGGATTCTTGTGCATCTCGCGAACTTCACCAAAGAAGTGACGACGCAGCAGGTCGCCGACATGTTTTCAGGAAAGATCAGGGAGTGGTCGGAACTGGGTGGCCCCGAGACAAGAATCCTGCTGATTGACAGACTCCGCACCCAAAACATTCGTGAGACGTTTGAGTCTCACCTCGGGATCACCGGAAAGATTCCCGGAACCGCAAAGGTCATCGGACCCGACGACACGGTCATCAAGACCCTCGTGGGCACCCTTCCACCACTCTCCGCCGTCGCGTATGTGTCATTGAGTACCGGGCTCTCCGCCGTCTCCAATGGAGTGGCCGTCCGTCTGCTGCCGGTCGACAAGATCGAACCGGAGGTTCCAACGGTCCGAGACGGCCGATACGGTCTGCGACGTCCACTGCTCCTGCTATCGAAACGGGAGGCAAATCCTCTTGTTGAAAGCTTTCTCACGTTTGCGCTATCTCCTCCTGGTCAGGCCATTGTCGGAGAACTCTATGTGGCCATGTCGAACAAATGATCCCCTCACGCTGCACGTAGGGAGGTTCTGATGACAATCTCGTTCCACTTCTTCTTGTTCCTCTCGTGGCTGATGCTGAGCCATGCTGGATTGCAGGTTACCCTCGCCGAAGAGGGAATGATCGTCGAGGGCGCCGGGTATACACTGCACGACGCGGAATCCATCAAAGGACATGACGAACAACAACTGGAAAAAGACCCCGTCTGCGATAGCAGCCGAAAGCCAAAAATCCTGCGCGTGGAGCCGGACGAGGCTAAGCCCGGGCAAACCATTACGCTGAAGGGGGAGAACTTCGGGACAAGAGATTGTTTTCGGGGTGTCGCATTCAGTGCGGCTGGTCCCACCAAGATCGATTACACGTTTGTGAATGAGACGACAGTAGAAGTCACCGTGCCCGATATCCAACCCGGCATGTCATTCATCGATGTTGTCGCTGGCGGCGGCAATGCCCGTTCGAAAGCCTTTTTGGTACAACCCAAGTAGGCCGATTGCTCCTCGACGATTGCAGCGTGTCACAGAATCTGCATAAGGGGAGGGAACCGATCACTCAGCAGTCTGCTGCCGGACGGCTTTGACAAGATTATCTGGGGTCCCAATGTCCAGATAGCGATCATGCGGAAACTTCACACTCTGTATCCGAAGACCTACCTTGAGAGCCTCTTGGAAAACTACCCCGACGGCTAAATCTCCTCCAGGATCATTGGAGGTGTTTGCCAGGACACCCATGCTCTGCTTCGTCTCATCCGCATGCAGAAATCGATGGAGAAACTCGGAAAAGACCGGGGTCCAGACAGCAAAACACCAGCCGAACGTGAGCGTCGTCGAAGCAGGTTTCATCTCAATCCCACGAACCCATCCCTCGTTATCACAATCCACCATGTCCCAGATACGAGGATCTTCAATCCGATGCAGACCAAGCACGACATCCGCAGCCGTTCGTTCCTGTTGTTCGATGAGGTACCGGTAGGCATCCGGCGGCCCAAACAAAATATCGGGAAACCCGAAGGCAACCCGATACTGGGAAACAAAGGAGTAGGCTCGATCAAGCGTGTCAGGAGGCCCCAGCGAGCCGGGAATCACGAGATAGGCAAGCGACATCCCTACCCCTATGCCTTCCTGAAAATAGCTTGGAATGTCCCATTTCCCTTCACGGATCACGATGAGCGTCTTGGACACCCCCGCCGCCTTGAATTTTTCTAACAGATATTGCGACGCCACTTTGGGTCGTGGCATCCCGGTCTTCGGATCTTTCGTGAAACCGACAGGAAACAATTCCTTGCTACAAGGAAACGGTTGGAGGCGCTTGGCCTGTCCAGCAGCCGGAATGAGCCCGACAACTTCTGGCCAGGAACGAGGCGGCGGATCAGTAAGAGGAGCAGTCATGAGAGCGGTATTATCGCTGGATTCATGCGATGAGTCCAGACATGTTGGTACGGCACTATGAGGATTTCCCTTCCTATCCCTAGAAACACCCACGGGTAGGCAGATGTGAGGAACCATCTTGGTGAGGCCATGACCACTTCCGTTTCCGGATGCCTCGACAAGAGAAGGCAGGATCGTGTAGCCTATACATGATACCGATAGATGCCTGTTCTACACGTAAGCACTTCACAAAAGAGAGTTCGCTAGATGCCATACTCTTCGTCTCAACAAGCTCTATCCACCGTATTCCTTGCTGTCGGCCTATTTACCTCACTACCAGCTTTGGCAACCCCACCGGTCAAAGAACGCCTTCCCTTAACGATGAGCGGAGCTGGTTGCAGCGGGAAAGAGGCGGAGATTAACAAGATTTTGCAAGCCATTCCTGGTGTCCTTAGCGTCGATTTCAACCGTATCCCCGACCATGTGCTTGTCGACATTACGCCCAGCAGCGTGAAGCCGGAAGATGTGTTGAATCGGGTCAATGAAGCCGCATCCTCCTGGCAATGCAAGGTTGAGATCATTGAGGGATGTATCTCGGCCAAGATGCCGACAGCCTCAGCCGCCCCGCACCAACATGAGTAACAGTGGGTAGATGAAGATCTCCCCTTATGCTTCATCCATACTCCCGCAACTCGGCCAGCAGGCTGTTGACAAACCCAGCCAGTCGCGTCTCTCATCGATCAAAAGCTCAACAGAATATGCTTCGCCTCTTCGCTTGCCGTGGCCTTTCTGGACGGCCTTTCTAAACAGCGGTGGACTATTCAGCGACCGTCGGTAATCTCACCCTCAGCATCATGTCGGATTTTGTCTTCTCGTTTGTCAATAGATCCTAGACAACGCCGACTGACAGCCTGTCATTTCATAGTGCTGTTTGCATCTAGACTGATTGGCCGCTCGTCCTTATCCTAAAAGGACATGGTGGAAGCATTCCTAAGATGCTATTAATACCCCCATCTTCTCGATAAGGCCTGTACTGAAACCACGGTCGGTGTGAGTGGTGATGCAGGAACAGATGTTTCGGCGTAAATAAGGAGAAGTTCAACATTTTCTCAAGGGTGCTGCTCCATATCCTTGATTAGAACAATCCAAACAATATATCTGAGATTAGGAAGCTTGGCGGCTCAGTCAATCACAAGGAGGTAGCCCAATGAAGAAAGCGTTAGCCATAGCCTTTGGTCTCGCAACCGCCGTATCTGTGCTTGTGCTGGCCACCAGCGCCGTCTCTCTGGCTACCCCACTGACCTTCGTATTCCAAGGGCAGGTGTCCGGCGTCCTGGACGATGATTCAGGGACGTTTGGGTCCAACTTTGCCGTTGGCGATCCCGTCACCGGCTTCTGGAGCTTTGATACTACGGCAACGCAAAACACAACGGGGCTACCCTATCTGAGCTACTACCATGCCACCTTCAGCGCCACTATCAGCGGGAAGACCTTCGCAGGCGCCGCGGAATACCGTATTTTTGACGATGGACCTGGTGGCGATGGATTTTCAGTCATTAATGAAACTGGTACCTATTCCACACCTGCGTTAGGTTCTCTCACACCAAGCACGTTTTTTGTTCAGTTTCTTGGTATGCCGACGACGACCTTGTCAAACCAAAGTATCGTGACGAATCCAGCCGGGTTGTTCCCACTTTATGATCCTACCTATGCCCCTCACGGGTTGCGGCTTGACGGCGTTGATGGGTCGTTTGGTCTCTTGAATTTCACCGTTGCCTCCGTAAATCCAGTTCCTGAGCCTACTACGGCATTGTTGTTGCTTACAGGCTTGGGAATCATCATGTGGACGACACGCAGGAAGGCCGCAGAATCGCTCAACTCGTAGTCACTGGCCTGATCAATCTCATCAATCTCCCAAGGAGGCTCTTGCTGAGGAGTCAGTCAGAGTCTTCCTTGGGCGATTTCAATAGACGACTCTCATCCATTCGCCAAACGGAGCCGAATAATTGATGCAGGTCCAAGGTCAGGCCAAACCTGCTTGCGCCGCTATGGTTGTGACGAGGAGTTGTGAGGATATTGAGGCTGGCGACTCAAACCCGGACCAATCCTTATGACGACGCCGACTGGTCCGTGGTAGGCATCACTCGAAACTCTTGGATGATGTTCCAGACTCGCAACACATCAACAGTCAGCGCTGCACCATAGGAGGGGCCATAGTCACGCTCAGAAAGATGCCCCATGCTGTCATTCCAAGTTTCGAAGCGCACGGGCCCAGCGGAGGCTGCCAGTGACCAAGCAAACTGTTTTTGGCTCTGCCCCATGGTATTCACGAAGATCCCGGAATCCCACATCAGCGCCAATTCGATTTCCCAGGTTGGAATCGTTTCACCAGTGGCCGTTGTCCGATACTGGCCGATGGCAATCGCCGGCTGTACTAGCGCCGCCGTGCTTCTGACGGAATGGAGTGCCGCTCCGTTGCTCTGATAACTGATCCGCCCCATGGCGGAGGCCCGGACGTTGATATCACCCCATTTCTCCGAATGCCAGACCGACGGAGTAATCTGTAGCCGACGGATGCCGCCTCGCAGAAACCCTTGTTGGTAAATGGTTCCAACGGAAAACCCTCCACCGGCAAAAAGGACCTTCCGATCACACAGGGATATCCACCGAGTGATCGACCCATCGATCGTCACATCGGTTTCCTTCCGAGGGGCCACTGTAGGCACAGACGGCAGTTGGCGAAGCTGATGGACAACCTTATTCTGAAAATACTGGCTCGGTTCGTCACTCGTGGGACTGACGCCGGCAGTCAGATTGGTGCTCCATCCCTCCAGCATTCCGGTCCAATGCTGAGTCCAGCTGAGCGTCATGAGATTGAAGCCGAGCGTATTGCCCACCGTGGAGTCATATTTATTGCCTACGCCATCTACTGGTGTGAATCGATTGAGCGTCAGTCCGGAGGTGACCATCGTATATTGATCCGGGAATGCCACGCTCCCCCAATGCACCGACGGGGCAGGATTTTCACTCCAGGCTGGAGTAGATATCCCTCCTGCAAGTAGAAGCAGAGCCCCACCGATCAGGGTCACTCTTCGTTGCTTTGGCCTTGATGCTCTGTCGAACGCAATCTTCCGCTTCATCGTGAACAACCGCCCCTCCATTAGGAACATCGTGTCTGGCTACAGCACGCGTATCAAGGAACAGACCCGGGAAGTAGAAATGCCGAATAGCGAACGAATTCTACATGAGTCGCACAAACGTCTCGACTAAATTTGACTGAAAATTCATTGATAACCCACACCGATTAATCCTTCCTCTGCACAACTCGCACCGACTGATTTATCCCTGCATCTCTCGACAGGCCTCTCGATCCTATGCTAGCTTACGCGCTTGTTTTTCTATACTCACTCCTTTCGACACGAGAGTTCACAGGCGCAAACATGTTCAGGAAAATCTTAGTCGCCAATCGCGGTGAAATCGCCATGCGAATCATCCGCGCCTGCCGCGAATTGAACATTGCGACCGCCGCCATTTACTCCGAAGCGGATTCAACCGGCATCTACGTCAAGAAGGCCGACGAGTCGTATCTGGTCGGACCAGGGCCGGTGAAAGGCTTCCTCGATAGCAAACAGATCGTGGACCTCGCCACGCGCATCGGTGCGGATGCAATCCATCCAGGCTACGGATTTCTCTCGGAGAACGCAGAGTTCGCCGAACTCTGCGAAGCATCCAATATTACATTCATCGGCCCGTCTACCCACGCCATTACTCTGATGGGCAGCAAGGTCAAGGCCCGCGAACTTGCCGAATCAGCAGGCGTGCCGATTGTGCCGGGTACGGACGGCGCCATTACCAATGTCAAAGAAGCGCTGGCCTTCGCCCACAAAGCCGGCTATCCGGTGATGATCAAGGCAAGCGCCGGTGGGGGCGGGCGCGGGTTACGTGTGGTCCGGTCCGATGAGGAGCTTCGCGAAAACATGGAAGTCGCGGCACGCGAGGCCCAAGCATCTTTTGGCGACGGCAGCGTGTTTATCGAAAAATATATCGAGCGACCGCATCATATTGAGTTTCAGATCCTGGGAGACCGGCACGGCAACATTATCCATCTCGGAGAACGGGACTGTTCGATCCAGCGGCGACATCAGAAATTGATCGAGATCGCGCCATCCTTGATCTTGACGCAGGAGCTCCGTGAAGAGATGGGCAACGCCGCCATCGCCATCGCCCGCGCGGTCAACTATGACAACGCGGGAACCGTGGAGTTTCTCCTCGACCAAGAGGGTAAGTTCTACTTTATCGAAATGAATCCACGACTCCAAGTCGAACATACCGTCACCGAGCAGATTACGGCAATTGATATCGTGCGGAATCAAATTAAGATCGCGGCAGGCCTCCCGCTCAGCATCCAACAGAAAGACGTGATTTTGCAAGGTCACGCGATTCAATGTCGGATCAACGCGGAGGACCCCAAAAACAATTTTCTACCTTGTACAGGAACCGTCACAGCCTATCTCTCTCCCGGTGGGATCGGTGTTCGCATCGACGGAGCGGTCTATAAGGATTATACCGTCCCGCCCTATTATGACGCCCTGCTGGCCAAGCTGACAGTCCGAGGCCGTACGTGGGAAGAAACCGTCAGCCGCATGAGACGCTCCCTCGAAGAGTATGTCATTCGAGGGCTCAAGACGACGATTCCCTTTATGGAAGCAATCATGCAGGAACCCGACTTTATCGCAGGGCGGTTCGACACCTCCTATCTGGATACCCACCAGGAGTTGTACGGATACCACGAATTTGAACCACCGGAAGACTTGGTCCTGGCGCTCTCTGCAGCGATCGCCGCCTACGAAGGACTCTAATTCGAACAAACCCTTTGTTCCTAAAGAGACGCATTAACCATCATGGCAAAAAGACGACCCCCAACAAAGAAACCTCAAAAAAAGACCAGACCGTTGATCTCAGCGAGCAAGACGTCAAAGACGCTCAGCTCTCGACCCGGTGAATTAAGCATCACGCCGGCCATCGGTAAGCCGGTCTTAATCACCGATGTGGGATTGCGGGACGGGCACCAATCCCTGCTCGCCACGCGAATGCGAACCGAGGATATGTTGCCGATTGCCCAAAAGCTGGACGCGGTCGGCTATTGGTCCCTGGAAGTCTGGGGGGGGGCGACTTTCGATACCTGCCTCCGTTTTTTGAAGGAAGATCCCTGGGAGCGCCTCAGAGCGTTACGGGCAGCCATGCCCAATACCAAGCTACAGATGTTGCTACGGGGCCAGAATCTCGTCGGCTATCGCCATTATGCCGACGATGT
>NIUT01000175.1 GCA_002254365.1 Nitrospira sp. UW-LDO-01 | reverse complement strand
GCCGTTCCTGGCCATCAGGCTGAGACAGAGGACACCATATTCGTCGGCCGTCGTCTTGGGGTCGGTGGCTAACCGCCAGTGGTTCAGGAGCGTCGGCCCCTCAAAGATTCCCACGACGATGTTGGTATTGCCGATATCGATCGCCAGCAGCATGGGATTCATTGTACTTCGGGCGGCCGGCTTTCGCTACTCTCTCAGATGAATCACATCGGCGGCGCGGACATCGATGAGCGCGGGCGGTTGCGTGCGGGGGGAAGCAGAGACAGGCCGTACCTGTAAGGCGCCGTCGGCGGAGAGCGTTTCCGCCGTGCCCAGGATCTGCTGATCGTTGGCGAACAGGACCTTCACCTGACGGCCTAATGTGGCACAACGAGCGAGGTAGGCCTGCCGCAGTCGGGTGGACCCATGAGACTGCAGCTCGTCCAGACATTGTTCAAGCTCACACAGAAGTTGGGCGAGGAGCCGATTTCGATCGATCGGTTGTGGCACGGTTTCGATCAACGAGGCGGCAATGGGACGCAAATCTTCCGGGAATGATTGGAGCGGGACGTTCACGTTCAGCCCGATTCCAATGATCACGATCGGGCCGTTGGTCGTCGTCATGGTGCTTTCGCAGAGAATCCCACCGACTTTACGGTCCTGAAGAAGCAGGTCATTGGGCCATTTCAGAGCGAGGGGCGCAGTAGTACTGTGTCGAGTCGCCTCGGCGACCGCCAGCGCTGTGACCAGCGGTATCCAGGATAACCATTGTGCAAGGGGGACGGTCTGGCTTTTCCTGCGAACGACGATGGAGCAATAGATGTTGTATCCGGGCGGGGAAAACCAGGTGCGCCCATGTCGTCCGTAGCCGCCTGATTGCTGTTCGGCCGCCACCACTGTGCCATGCGCGGCACCCTGTTGCGCAAGCGAGCTGGCTTCTCGATTGGTTGAAGGGAGATCCTGGTACAGATACAGGATCTGGCCCAGCGCCGTGGTGGCCAGGGTACTGCGAATCGCTTCGATGTTGAGCGGAGCAGAGGACGCCATGGGTCAGCGAGGCCGGCGTCGTGTACGTACAATCGATGTCATGACAAGACTGACCGTGGCAGCCGGAGCAGAATGGGTCAAGGCTCCGATGGAAATTCGATCAGCGCCGGCCGCCGCCATGGTACGGACATTCTTCAGCGTGATCCCTCCCGATACTTCCACCAGGGCCCGCTTGTGAATGAGCGCGACGGCGCGTCGGACCATGTCCGGCGTCATGTTGTCGAGTAAAATCACGTCGGGTTTTCTCGCCAACGCTTGCCGAACCTCGGAGAGAGACTCCACCTCGACAATGATCGGGAGTGTGGGCGATCGACGGCGCTCCGCGAGTCGACAGGCCTCTTCCACCGGCCGTCGATGATGTCGAAGAAGGGCGAGATGGTTATCCTTGATCAGAATGCCGTCGCTCAAGGAGTGCCGGTGATTGGTTCCACCACCGAGCGCCACGGCCCATTTCTGAAGCTTGCGCCAGCCGGGAAGTGTTTTCCTGGTGTCCAGGATATTGACTGAGTAACCGCGCACGGCTCGACAGAATTGCTGCGTCACGGTGGCGATCCCCGAGAGATGTTGAAGAAAGTTCAGCGCAACCCGTTCGGCTTGTAAGATGGACCGTCCGTCCCCTTCGATCTGAAGCAGCAGTTCTCCGTTCTTCGCGTGCTCACCGTCCCGCCTGGAGACAGAGAGTCGTAGGGCAGGATCAACCATGAGAAAGGTCTGGACCGCTGCGGCCATTCCGGCAACGACCAAAGGCCGTTGAGCGATGATCGTGGCTCGCGCCGGTACTGGAGTCGCAAAGAGCGCAGCGGTGGTGGCGTCTCCCTGGGCAAGATCTTCATCCAGTCCCTGGCGCACGGCCCGTCGGATTTCTGCGGCAGGAAGTGTGACCATCGCTCAGGCTCCGAGCATCGTGCGGAGCTGCTGTTGGCTGTCAGCCAGTAAGGCTCGATCACGTGAGAGGGTCTGTAGCCGATCTTGATGCTCGGCAATCACGTCGGGCGGTGCTTTCGAGGTGAACTCCGCGTTTTTCAGCTTTCCGTCGATGCGTTGCAGTTCCTTGTCCGTTTCCGCGATTTGTTTATCCAAACGCTCGATGGCTTTCTGGAGATCGACGTCTTCCGCGACGGGGATGCCTACCGAGAGGCCCTCTGCGATGAGTCGTAGCAATCTGGTCGTCGGCCAATCATGAGGCCGACCGATGTCGACGCGACCACGACTCAGATGGGTGATATACGGCTGCAACTGGCTGAGCTGGTGTTGCCTGCCCGGGTCATCGTGCCCGGCATGAAACGTGATCTGCTGTCCCGGCGGATAATTCAGGAGAACTCGGGCGGTCCTGGCAAGTCCCACCGTGTGTTCCAATAAGGAAAAGTTCTGCTCAGTCTCAGGCGAGACCCAGGCCTGGTCGACAACCGGATAGGTCTGCACGACAATACTGTTACCCTGATGGGGGAGCGTTTGCCAAATCTCTTCCGTGAGGAACGGCATGAAGGGGTGAAGTAACCGCATGGTGGTTTCCAGCGTCTCCACGAGCGTGTGGCGCGTGCCGGCTCCATCCGGGTGTTCGGGACTTTGGAGGACCGGCTTGATCAATTCCACATACCAGTCGCAGTACTCGTGCCAGAAGAATTGATAGAGTGCCGTTGCGGCCCGGTCAAATCGGTAGGACTCCAACTCCGTCGTGACGACTCGGATCGTATAGGCAAGTCGGCTCAGAATCCATCGGTCGGGGAACGTTCGTTGCGCCGGCGGAAGGGCGACGCGTGGGCCGTCGAGGTACATCAACGCAAATCGCGCGACATTCCAAATTTTATTCGCGAAATTGCGATACCCCTCAATCCGCTCTTCCGCCAATTTCACGTCTCGTCCTGGCGAGGCCATTGAGGCGAGTGTAAATCGGAGCGCATCGGTCCCAAACTCATTCATGACGTGAAGGGGATCAATCACGTTACCCTTCGACTTGCTCATTTTCTTGCCCTCGGCGTCGCGGACGAGTGCATGGATGTAGACGTCTTTGAAGGGGACCTCTCCCATGAATTTGAGCCCCATCATGATCATGCGTGCGACCCAGAAGAACAAGATGTCGAGACCGGTGACCAGCGTCGATGTAGGGTAATAGGTCTTGAGTTCAGGTGTGTGATCGGGCCATCCCAAGGTTGAAAACGGCCAGAGTGCGGAAGAAAACCATGTATCGAGCACATCGGGGTCTCGATAGAGATCGGTCCCGCCGCACGACGGACACGTCGCCGGTGCGGTTCTGGAGACGATTGGCGAGGCTCCCGACAAGACCGCTGTTCGGCTCTCAGTTCTCACTACCTGTTTGACGTTACACGACAAACAGTACCAGGCTGGAATTTGGTGGCCCCACCAGATTTGGCGGGAGATGCACCAGTCCTTAATGTCACGCATCCAGCCGAGGTAATTATTGGTCCAACCCTCCGGAATGATGCGGATACGCCCCTCTTCGACCGCTGCGATGGCCGGTTCGGCCAACGGCTTGATCTTGACGAACCACTGTGGTGACAGATAGGGCTCGACCACGGTTTTACATCGGTAGCACTTTCCCATGGCCATCTTATGGTCATCGACCTTGACCAGGTGTCCACGCTCTTTCAGCAGCGCCTCAACTTTGGGCCTGGCTTTTGAGACGGGCAGGCCCTGCAACTGGTCGATGACGATGGGATCCACGCCGGCTGCGCGCAGACCGCCCGCCTCGAGCAGGGCGTGATGGTCGAGGATCGCGAGTCGCGGGAGCGCATGTCGTTCTCCTGCTTCGTAGTCGTTGAAGTCGTGCGCGGGAGTGATTTTGACGGCGCCGGTTCCGAATTCACGATCAACGAGGAGCGCATCTCCGACGATGGGGATTGTTCGATTCGTCAGAGGGAGGCGGACCTGTTTGCCGATGAGATGCATAAACCGTTCATCGTCCGGGTGGACCGCGACCGCAGTATCGCCGAGCAGCGTTTCAGGTCTGGTTGTGGCGACGGTGAGATGAATGGTTGGGTTCTCCGCGAGCGGGTAATCGATGGAATACAGCTTCCCCTTCGTGTCCTCGTGTTCGACCTCAATATCCGACAGTGCGGTGAGGCAGCGGGGGCACCAATTGATCAACCGTTCGCCGCGATAGATCAGCCCATCCTCGTGGAGCCGGACGAACACCTCGAGTACGGCCTTCGATAATCCTTCGTCCATCGTAAAGCGGAGCCGGTCCCAGTCGCAGGATTCACCGAGCTGCTTCTGTTGGTTGACGATGGTGTTGCCCGACGTCCCTTTCCATTGCCAGACGCGCTCGATGAACTGATCCCGTCCGAGCGCTTCTCTGGAAAGCCCTTCGGCCATCAGCTGTTTTTCGACGACGTTCTGTGTGGCGATCCCGGCATGGTCCGTTCCCGGAAGCCAGAGCGTGTTCCGTCCTTGCATGCGGCGCCAGCGGATCAAGATGTCTTGCAGGGAATGATTCAGGGCGTGGCCGACGTGAAGCGATCCCGTGACATTCGGCGGGGGGATGACAATGCAATAGGGGTGACCTGAGTGCTGAGGAGAGGTGTGGAAATAGCCGCGTGCGAGCCATTCGTGCGACCATCGCGTTTCGACAGCTTTCGGGTCGTAGGTTTTTTCGAGTTGAGATGCAGCCATAGGTGTTCAGTTTAAGTGTGCGGGCGGCATCTTAGCATGTCTGTGCGGCTGAGAACATGGTGTGAGTCTCAGCTTGTAGCCCGGAGTGGCATATGCTATACAGTCGCGCACCCAAGTGATCACCACTTTATTGTAGGGAGGACCATGGCACGAGGTCGTGAAAAGGATCGGAAGACACGCAAGAAGCATCGGAAGAATGTCAAGCGGGTGAAAGCCCTGGCGAAGGCTCGACGAGGGAAGAAGGGGAAGAAAAGCTAGAGTTTTGCGGAGCGCGAATTTTCTTCGGTCTCGATCAGTCGTTTGATTTCGGCTTTGATCTGCTGTTCCGCGACATCAGGGACGATGCGCTGAACAGCCTGTTCAACGGCGAGGCCAACCGAGGCTTTGACCGCGGTTTCAACCACGAGTGGCGTTTGCTTCACCACTTCCTGGTGAACCGTATCGGTGACCTGCTGATTAATCGTTCCTACCTGTTCCCGCACGACGGCGGGTAAGTCCTGATGAACGACGGATTGCATCTGCTCTCGAACCAACTGCGCGAGAGGTTCTCCGAGCGGAGGTTTGAAGAGATCCGTCACTGCTTGTCGAATGATCGGTTCGCTGGTCGCGAGTTCTTTTTGGATCACCGCGGACAAGGCTTCAGCGACAAGCGGTTGAATGATCGTCGTGAGATATTCCTGAGACAGAATGCTTCCCAATTGGACCTGTAGCTCCTTCTGAACGAGTGGCCGAACCTGTGCCCCCCATTGTTCATTCAGTANTTTGGATCACCGCGGACAAGGCTTCAGCGACAAGCGGTTGAATGATCGTCGTGAGATATTCCTGAGACAGAATGCTTCCCAATTGGACCTGTAACTCCTTCTGAACGAGCGGCCGAACCTGTGCCCCCCATTGTTCATTCAGTACTTTCGGTATTGACGCAGCCAGACTCCGCTCGCTCCGTGTGGTCATGGCCTGTACGAGTTGGTCAACGAGGCTCCTCACGACATCGTCGGAAGCCGAGGAGGTGATCGGTGGAGTCGGTGCGGGAGCGGGGGCGCTGACAGGCTGGGTCATAGGGTCCTCCAAACCGGTGCGAACGGATACCTGGTCAGTTTCGTCATCCTCGGAATCGGCCCCAGTCGAGGTCGGCGGCCAGACGCGCCGTTTCAGGCCCGTGCTGGTTGCAGTGCTTGTCCGGTGCTGTTGAAGAGATTTCAGTACAGTCAGTAATTCTTCCGTGTGGAACGGCTTCTTCAGGAATGCCTTGACACCCAATGTGCGGAGATGGTTCTCGTCCGGGTGATCAGCTGGATTGACCAAGGAGATGAGAGCGGTTTCGGCGAGCGTGTCCAATTTGCCGATCTCCTTACAAAACCCCGAAAAGGTCATGTTGTCGAGCTGGTAGTCGGCGATGATCAGAGACGGGGCGCTTCGTCGAGCGGCTTCAAGTGCGGCTGGGCCATCTTGAAACCCTTGAACCTCAAACCCTTCCGGAGTGGAGATCTGTTCGACCAGTCGTCGGACGGCGGGGCTGCTATCTACGACAAAAATCGGCGATGCCATGGAACGCACTCCATCTTTTTGGGGTTTCTTCGAAGCTAACAAGGGGGGTATGCTTTGTCAAGAAAACCAGCAATACAGAGATGGGTGAGTTGACGAGGTCGTCCGGCATTCGACGTTGTTCACTACTTGGATGTATAGGAGTCGCGCGATGAGTTCCTCGATACGTGTCATATTTTTTGATGCCGCCGATACCCTTTTTCATGTGCACGGGTCAGTCGGTGAGATCTATCTTCGGCATGCAATCGAGTTCGGATTTTCACGGAAATCGGACTCGTTGTCAGCGATCAAGCAAGCATTTAGCCGAGCGTTCCGCGAGGCGCCGCCACCGGTGTTTGCTATGGTGGACCCGGTACGGCTCAAACAGAGTGAACGATTATGGTGGTTCGATATCGTTCACAACGTCTTTTATCGCGTCGGAATGTTTGAGCGGTTCGATGAATTTTTCGACCACGTATTTCGTGTATTCGAGGATCATGGGTCTTGGCGGTTATTTCCTGAAACGGTTTCGACGCTGACTCGGTTGAAGGCGCAGGGGTTGGAGTTGGGGATTATCTCAAATTTTGATTCCAGGCTTTTTGGCGTGTTGCGGGGACTTGGCATCGCTGAAGCGTTCGATACCGTGACGATTTCGAGTTTGGCCCAAGCGGCAAAACCGGCTCCACAGATCTTTCAGAGCGCCTTAGAAAAGCATGCCGTGGATCCGGAAGAGGCGCTGCATATCGGTGACAGTCTTCGAGAGGATGTGGAGGGTGGACGAAAGGCCGGACTGCACGTCGCCTTGATAGACCGCGAGGGGAAAGAACAACAGGGCGACGTTCCACGTATCAAGAGTCTAGATGAGCTGTTCCCTCTGCTAGAAGTGTGTTAACACACACTGTGTCGCTCCCCAAAATGATCGGGCCGTATAGTGGCCGCCCCAGATCTGATTGCCTCGCAGACTGTTCAGAACGGTCGTCCAGCAAGGCCGCAACAAGCGAAGAGGCGAATCGTACTCCGTCCCGTACGTTGAGCTTCTGAGCGATGTGAGAACGCCGCTGGCGGCCTTTGTCAACAGTCTGCTAGATCGGATCGAGTAGGAGGGGGACAAGGTCTTTGGCACGACCTTGCAGCGAGACATCGACCGACGAGGATTGCGGTGTGGGATCCACGTTGATTTCAACGACGAATGCGCCGACTTCCTCGGCCGCAGCCGCAAAGCCGGCGGCCGGATAGACGACCCCAGATGTGCCGATGACGAGCAGAAGGTCGCAGCGTCTCAGGACCGTGGAGCATTGCTCAAGATCCGCCGCGAGTAGGGATTCCCCGAACCAGACGATATGCGGACGCAGCAGAGCCCCGCACTGGGAGCAGGACGGGAGGGTGGAGATTGGGACGTCTCGGTTCTCGTCCACTGCGTTGCAACCGGTGCAGCGGACTTTCCAGATATTGCCGTGAATCTCCGAGAGATTCCGTGAGCCGGCATCTCGATGCAAGCCGTCGACGTTTTGTGTCACCAACCAGAAGGCCGGAGCGCGACGTTCTAATTCTACAATTGCGAGGTGGGCAGCATTCGGCTGCTTCGTCGCGATCAGCTCGCGCCGCCAGTTGTACCACTCCCACACCAGTCGTGGATCGCGCTCAAAGGCGTCCCGCGTGGCAAGGTCTTCCGCTCGGTGGTGACGCCATAAACCGTCTGCGCCGCGAAACGTTGGCACGCCGCTGTCGGCCGAAATGCCCGCACCGGTCAACACGGTGATGTTCCGAGCAGTGGCGAGGTGTTGCCTCACAAGCCCAAAATGTGAACCAGGTGCCATGCTCTGTCCGGTCTTCTCCGGGCGGGCTGCGTCGCCGTACAGCCGCATGCTATAGTACCCTCCGTTCGCACGCAATATGAGGATAGGCGTATGAAACAGATTTTGATGGTCGGGGCTGGATCGGTTGGTGGATTTTTCGGGGCTCGACTGGCCAAGGTGAATCCCGACGTGTCGTTCCTATTGCGGCCCAAGACGCTGGCGGCCGTGAAACGGAATGGATTGACGATACGCAGTGCCGACGGAACCTTTACGGTGAGGCCACAGGCCGCCGCAGATGTACGTGAGCTTCCTCAGCCGGATCTGATCGTGCTCGCTGTGAAAGCCTATGATCTCGACGAAGTGCTGACTCAGCTCGAACCGGCCATCACGGAGAAGACGGTTATCCTGACGTTACAGAACGGAATCGATACCGAAGACAGGCTCCTGGCACGACTCCAACGCGATTGCGTCGTTGGTGGTGTGGCGTACATCTATTCGAAAATCGCAGAGCCGGGTGTGATCGACCATTACAAGAAAGGCACGGTCACCATCGGCGAATTGATGGGATATGAGGGTGACCGCCTGCTTGCCATCCGTGATGTGTTTGCATCGGCGAACATTGCCTGTCATCTGTCCAAAGACATTCGTCGGAGTAAGTGGGAGAAGATGTGTTGGAACTGTGTCTTCAATCCGATCACCGTGCTCATCGACGATCATGTGGCGAAGGCACTCGACCATCCGGAAATGACGGGCGTGATCCGGCAGATCGTCGGTGAAGTTGCGGCGATTTCGGCGGCGATGAAGGTTCCATTACCGCTGGATATGGCGGAACGAGTCGTGAAAGCGACGCAGGAAATTCGTGATATTCATACGTCGATGTATGACGATTGGAAAGCGGGACGACGAACCGAGATCGACTACCTCAACGGCTTCATTGTTCAGAAGGGGCGGGAGCTTGGGATTCCCACGCCGGTCAACGAAGCCCTGACGGCGATGATCAAGACGATCACGGAGAAGGAGCCGACCGGTCGTGGTCGAGTTCGGATCGAGGGGGCTGTCGTCCAGTCGGTTGCCTTCGATCGTGTCGCACTTGCGGCGCTGCCCGCAGAGCATCAGCTGGATATTTCCACCGTCATGCCCGGGATGCAGGGGCTGGGGATTCGATTGAAGGGGCTCCTGGATGTTCCGGCATTGGCGATCGATGCAGATCATGTTGTCTTCCATGCATCGGACGGAACGTACTCGGCCTGTCTGACACTGCAACAGGCGAAAGAATTTGGGGTGTTGGTCTACGAGCTTCAAGGCACAGCGCTACCGGATGCGAACGGTGGGCCGTTCCGTCTGGTGACGCCGGGGCTGGGCGATCTCTGTGCCAATGTCAAAGGGGTCGCACGAATCGAAGTCACGAAGGGGCCGGGGAGAGATACGAGGCAAACGACCTGTCCTCCGACTCCATGACCTGGATGAGGGGAGATGGCACGCATCGTGGCTCTCGGCGCCAGTAACCTCACTCGGGGATTCCAAACCATCGTCTCGACCGCTCGATCGGTGTGGGGGCCGAAGGTCGAAATACTTGCAGCGTTTGGTCATGGACGATCGTACGGAGCACCGAGCCAATTTCTTTTTCGCACGCTGCCGGCCATTCTCAAGTCTGGGCTCTGGGCGGAGTTGGAGCGGCGTCCTCCGATGACCACGAGAGCACTTGTCACAGACGTCGGCAATGACATTCTGTACGGCTTTTCCGTCGAGCGAACGTTGGGCTGGGTCGAAGAGGTCCTTCGTCGTCTGACTCATGTGACACAGGATATCGTCCTCACGGGGTTGCCGCTTGACGCCGTCTACCGGCTCTCACAGATCAAATTTCTTGCATTCCGTTCGATGCTCGTGCCGTCTTGTCGGCTTACGCTCAGCCAAGTCATCGACCGAGCCGAAGGTGTGCACGAAGGGTTGGTGAAGTTGTCCTCGGTCTATGGGGCGAAGTTTTTTGAACTTGATCCTGTTTGGTATGGATTCGATCCCATCCATGTGCGGCCGTCATACTGGCGCACAGCCTGGCAGGAGATTTTGGGAGAACGGGCTATGGAATCGCAAGGGACTCGATCAATGCTGGAGTCGGCTCGGTTATACCTGATGCGTCCTGAGCGTCGTTCGTTCTTTGGTATTGAACAGGTGAGGCCGCAGTCTGGGGTCACGCTTCGATCCGGCGGACAGGTGTGGTTGTATTGATTGCTTCTCCTGTCATCACTCGACAGGCGGCTGTTGTGTGGTCGGACTTGCTTGCAGAGGGAGGGTGAATTGTCTGATTCAACGTTTCACTATTCGATCTTCATCAAACGGGCTATCACCGGCCTCATTCTCGGAGGTCTCGCCGGCGCAGTCCAGGTTTGGTTTTTTAAACGGGACCTCATGCATCTCTGGGCCTCATTTGCGGCTGGTGTGGTGTATATGGCCGCCTGGGTAACCCTCACGGATTGGCTCAAGCTGGCGGGGGGCAAGATTCTCCTTGGTGGAGTCTCAGGGTTGCTGGCAGCCATCGTGTGGTGGGCCATTGCGGTTCCTGCCGACAATGCCTTCATCCAAGCGGCCGTAGCCGGCACTTGTTTTGGGGCGGCCTTTGCCTGGTCGGATCAGCGAAGGGCCTGAATTATTTCCTACTTGATACCAGGGGCGCTGACGTGTGATTGCCGCTCCCCTCATGGGTACAGGTGCAGATGCTCGTTTCTCGAGATATTGTTTGGATTCATATCGAGCCAAACCCGCTTGCCCACGAGTGTATGCTGGAGTATAGTGTCGCGTCATGATGTGGGTTGATAAACGCGAACGTCATTTGTTGCCCAAAGGAGTGATCTATACCGCTCTGATTTGTTTTGTCTGTCTCTGCGTTCTGTCACAAATGCTTGGCGCACCAGTGACCTTGCTTAATTTACTCACGTCGGAGACCCCGGTGGAATTACTCTCTGAAGACTTCTCCATTCTCCCCCTCACACCGGTACCAGTTGCACCGAGTCGTTCCACCTCCTATGCAGAGTTTGAACCGTCGTTCCCCATCCCAATCTTTTCAATATCGGTCTTTCACCCTCCCCAGGGCTAGCATTTCTTTTTCGAATCGCCTATCGATCGTAAAGACGGAACTCACTGAGGCGTTCGCAGGTGGGTCATCGCGACTAAGCACGCTTCGTGTGGTGCGAGGATCGATGTGAGCCTGTGACGTCAAGCGTTCCTCCCCTGATGTAAGGAGTGACAAGAACGATGAAAGCAGCAAGTGTTTCTACTGGCGGGGTTCTGTTCACTTTGATGAGCGGAGTTTTTAATGTCTCGGGCCTGTGTGCAGTGCACGAGTCAGTCGTCAACGAGCGCACTGTCATCGAGCCTGACAAGACGTGAAAAGCGGAGACATTGCTCGATTTTAAGATTGAAGAATTCTTTGGGCACACTCAGCCGCCCGACTGTACGACGGCCCAGAAGCTGCAAAATGATCGAAGGAGGTTAGCCCCGCAGTTGTCGGCCTCCAACGGAGTGAAGGTTCTAAGTCCGATGAGTCAGGCTCTATGTAACGATGCCGACTCCGCCGAACCAATGCACCCGTGATGCTCAGTGTGAGAACACGCGGCTCTGTGTGTCGGGACATCAGGCAGTGAACTGAGTATCTCTGTCATGGGAGGCTTACAAATGATTTCTGTTACGGATAGGTTTAGGAGTAAACGTGTTTTCATGTGGACGCTGTTTGTCGCAAGCTCATGGTTCTTCCTGCAGACAGGATCTGTGACTGATCGTGAGACCTGTACAGGCGCCGGGGGGGCTGTCGGCGTTCTTGCTATGCAGGAGGACACCGCTCCTCAACTGCAAGGGATGCCTATTCCAAACAGCACCAGGAAGGATAATCGGACTGACTCAATGGAAACACCTAGCCGCTCTCTCAAGCATGCATCCATCTTATTGCACAGAGCGGCAAATGCGATAGAAAAGGATAACATCCTGGCAGTGCAACTCATCCGGGAAGTGATCTCTATTCTCAGGCACCAAGTAATCCCGGCACTTCTCGATCACAACTCAATATTGGTTCCCATTCGTTCGCTCTTACAGGGGCCGGGGCAGGGAATGGATCATGAGGAGTCCATGCGTCACCTCAGTCAATCGCTTGTTCAGCAAGAGTCGTCCCCCTCAACCGAGCGAGGAACCTGAAGCTGTGACAGGCAGACTGGGTATCGTCTATGACCGGCGCGACTTGGGTTGCAAAGTCCCGGAGTTCTCACTCAATGGACTTAAGCGGAGAGCAGAATGAGTGATAATATTCATGCGAAACCATTAGAAAGTCTTTCTGAGACACTTTGTGCAGCGTGCCGACTTCCTGCGAGCCCTAATTCTGAAGGTGTCATTATGGAGGTCGGGAAGGGGTGGACTCCTCAAGGCGCTGTCTGCCTTGTTTGGCACCGTTGCTGTTACGATGAGTTCCTGGACCAAGGTGAAGAATCGTGACAGGTTTATTTGGGAATGACGAGAAGAATGATTGTCCAATTCAAAAACCGTCGAAGCCTTTCTCACTGGAGAACATGTCATGGCCTGGGAACCGAACGATCCATGGAGCAGGAAAGGCGACCCGCTGGAGGAAGTCTTCAAGCAAGCCAAGTCGAAGATGAAGGAGCTATTCTCTGCTGGAGAGTTTGATGGATGGAAGAATCACCTGCCAGCGGGAGGACTGCTCAATGTGGTCATCACTGCCTTGCTTATCTTCTTCATCTGGCAAAGTGTCTTCATCGTCGCGCCGGATGAAGAAGGTGTCGTCAAGCGGTTCGGTGTACCGGTTCGGACGGTCGAGCCGGGGCCCCACTTCAAAATCCCCTTCGCTGAGACCGTCCTCCAACCCA